>NZ_VRVG01000061.1:0-31750 GCF_008040085.1 Methylobacterium sp. WL7
CCGTTGCCCTCCGCCCCCGAACATATCGGCCCGATGTCCTCAGCCGTCGTCACGCGCTTCGCCCCCTCGCCCACCGGATACCTCCATATCGGCGGTGCCCGCACGGCGCTGTTCAATTGGCTGTACGCCCGCCACACCGGCGGCAAGATGCTGCTGCGCATCGAGGATACCGATCGGGAACGCTCGACCAAGGGTGCGATCGACGCGATCCTCGACGGCCTGTCCTGGCTCGGCCTCGACTGGGACGGGGACGTGGTCTTCCAGTTCGCCCGCGCCGAGCGCCATCGCGCGGTCGCCCAGGAGCTGCTGGCTGCCGGCCGCGCCTACCATTGCTACGCCTCCGCCGAGGAACTGACGCAGATGCGGGAGACCGCCCGGGCCGAGGGCCGGGCCCCGCGCTACGACGGGCGCTGGCGCGACCGCGATCCGTCCGAGGCTCCTGCCGGAGTCAGGCCGGTGATCCGGCTGCGCGCGCCCCTCGAGGGCGAGACGGTGGTCGAGGATGCCGTTCAGGGGCGGGTGACCTGGGCCAACCGCGATCTCGACGACCTCGTGCTGCTGCGCTCGGACGGGACGCCGACCTACATGCTCGCCGTCGTGGTCGACGATCACGACATGGGCGTCACCCAGATCATCCGCGGCGACGACCACCTCACCAACGCGGCCCGCCAGAGCCAGATTTTTTCGGCCTTGGGTTGGGACATCCCGCGGATGGCTCATATCCCGCTGATTCATGGGGCCGACGGGGCGAAGCTGTCCAAGCGCCACGGCGCGCTGGGCGTCGAGGCCTACCGCGACCTCGGCTACCTGCCGGAGGCGCTGCGCAACTACCTCGTGCGCCTGGGCTGGAGCCACGGCGACCAGGAGGTGTTCTCCACCGACGAGATGATCGCGGCCTTCGATCTAGGCGCGGTGGGGCGCTCGGCGGCGCGATTCGACTTCGCCAAGCTCGCCAACCTCAACGGGCTCTACATCCGCGGCAGCGCCGATGCGGACCTGGTCGCCGCGATCGAGACGATCCTGCCGAACGTCGGCCCGGAGCGCGGCCTACCGGCGACGCTCCAGCCCGATCTCAAGGATACGCTGACCCAGGCCATGCCGGGCCTGAAGGAGCGGGCCAAGACGCTGATCGAACTGCTCGACAGCGCCTATTACCTCACCGCCCAGCGTCCCCTGGTACTCGACGACAAGGCCCGGGCGCTCCTGTCCGACGAGGGCCGGGCGCGTCTGGCCGGGGTGCTGCCGGATCTCCAGTCGCTGCCCGAGTGGAGCGCGGCGGCGACCGAGGGTGCGGTGCGTCAGTATGCGGAGACCGCCGGGTGCAAGCTCGGGCAGGTGGCCCAGCCCCTGCGGGCCGCGCTCACCGGGCGCACCACCTCCCCGCCCCTGTTCGACGTGATGGCGGTACTCGGTCGGGCCGAGACCCTGGCGCGACTCGCCGATCAAGTGCCGCAGGGCTGAGCGGGCGGGACGGAACTGCGGGCCCCGGCCCGGATTTCGCTTGGGACCGGATTTCGCTTGGCGATGGCGGTCGGTTGTCACCGACCCCGTTGCTGCTGCACTGCCGTTTGGGTAACCCAGGGCCTGTGAGCACCCGCAACATAACGCGCGGCGTGCTCCGGCTCCGGGGTCGCCTCGGGCAGCCCGAGGCCGGCATCCGCCACGTCGCCAGAGAAGGGTCCACGTTCCATGAGCGCATCCAGCACCATCACCGTGGACGGCAAGGAGATCGAACTGCCGGTCAAGTCCGGCACGATCGGCCCGGACGTCATCGACATCGGCAAGCTCTACGCCAAGACCGGCGCCTTCACCTTCGATCCGGGCTTCACCTCGACGGCGAGTTGCGAATCGAAGATCACCTACATCGACGGCGATGAGGGCGTGCTGCTCTATCGCGGCTACCCGATCGAGCAACTCGCCGAGAAGGGCGACTTCCTCGAGACCTGCTACCTGATGCTGTTCGGTACCCTGCCGACCGCCGCCCAGAAGGCCGATTTCGACTATCGGGTCACGCGCCACACCATGGTGCACGACCAGATGAACCGGTTCTTCACTGGCTTCCGGCGTGACGCCCACCCGATGGCCGTGATGGTCGCCTCGGTCGGCGCGCTCTCGGCCTTCTACCACGATTCGACCGATATCACCGACGAGAGCCAGCGGCTGATCGCGTCGATCCGCATGATCGCCAAGATGCCGACCCTGGCCGCGATGGCCTACAAGTACTCCATCGGCCAGCCCTTCGTGTATCCGAAGAACGACCTCGACTACACCTCGAACTTCCTGCGGATGTGTTACGCGGTCCCGTGCGAGGAGTACGAGGTCAATCCGGTCTTCGCCAAGGCCCTCGACAAGATCTTCATCCTGCACGCCGACCACGAGCAGAACGCCTCGACCTCGACCGTGCGGCTCGCCGGCTCGTCCGGCGCCAACCCGTTCGCCTGCATCGCGGCCGGCATCGCGTGCCTGTGGGGGCCGGCCCATGGCGGCGCCAACGAGGCGGCGCTGAAGATGCTGATGGAGATCGGCACGCCCGAGAACGTCGGCAAGTACGTCGCCAAGGCCAAGGACAAGAACGACCCGTTCCGCCTGATGGGCTTCGGCCACCGGGTCTACAAGAACTACGATCCGCGCGCCCGGATCATGCAGAGCACCACGCACCAGGTCCTCAAGGAACTCGGCAAGACCGAGGATCCGCTGCTGCACGTCGCCATGGAGCTGGAGCAGATCGCCCTCAAGGACGAGTACTTCATCGAGAAGAAGCTCTACCCGAACATCGATTTCTATTCGGGCATCACGCTCAAGGCGATGGGCTTCCCGACCGACATGTTCACCGTGCTGTTCGCGGTGGCGCGCACGGTCGGCTGGATCGCGCAATGGGCCGAGATGATCGAGGACCCGATGCAGAAGATCGGCCGTCCGCGCCAGCTCTATGTCGGTCCGGCGCAGCGCGACTACGTGCCAGTCGACGAGCGCGGCTGAGCCGCGTCATCGAACCCGAGGCGACACCGGGGGCGGCCCAAGGGCCGCCCCACTTCTTTTCGCCGCCTGGGTCGGCCGTCACGCTCCGTCTCCCCTGCCCGCCGCCCTACGATTGGGCGTCGATCCGCGCCTTCCTGGCGAAACGGGCGATCCTCGGCGTCGAATCGGCGGAGGCCGACGCGCAATCCTACGCACGAACGGTCTGCGTCGGCGGCCGGCCCGGCATCGTCGCGGTCGCGTTCGGCGATGACGCACTGCACGCGACGCTCCGTGGCCTCGACGTAAGTTCCGGGCCGGAGATTGCCGCGCGCCTGCGCCGCCTGTTCGATTGCGATGCCGACCCGGTCGCGATCGCGGCCTGCCTGTCCCGGGACCCTGCCCTGGCCGGGCTCGTGGCGGCCCGGCCCGGATTGCGGCTGCCCGGCGCCTGGGACCCGTTCGAGACCGGCTGCCGGGCGATTTTGGGCCAGCAGGTCTCGGTCCAGGCCGCGATCCGACTCGCCGGAAAGCTCGTCGCGGCTTTTGGGACGCCGCTGGCGGAGCCGGCGGGCAGCCTGACCCATGTCTTCCCGACGCCGCCTCAGCTGGCCGAAGCCGACGTGGCGCTGGCTCTGAACATGCCCCGCGCCCGCGGCGCGGCGATCCGGGCGCTGGCCGCCGCCGCGCTGGCGGACTCGGACCTGTTCGATCCGGCCGGGACCCTGGAGGAAGCGGTGCTGCGCTTCACGGCGATCCGCGGGATCGGACCCTGGACCGCGCAGTACATCGCCATGCGGGCCCTCAAGCTGCCGGACGCCCTGCCGGTGGGGGATGTCGGCCTGTTGCGCGCCCTCGAGACCGCCACCGGCCGCCCCAGCGCGGCCGCACTCCTCGCCCGGGCCGAGGCCTGGCGGCCGTTCAAGGGCCTACGCGGCCCAGCACCTATGGGCCGCCGATGAAGCGGCCGTGAAGGGGCGGTGAGGCGAGCGGTGGGCTTCCTTTTCCCCATGGTCAGGCCGGGCTAACGTTAGGGCCGGCCGGGGGGCCTGGTTGATGTCGGAACTGGACGAGGAAGCGCGCGACAAGCTTGTCGAGAACGAACGCATCAAATTCTCTGCCAGCTATGCCAACGGCCTGGCTGTCGCGATCTTCGGCGTGGGCGGTTTCGCACCGTTCATATCGACCGCCCTGTCGGATCGCCCGCATTTCGCGCCCGTACTCATCGCGATGGCGGTTTGCTGGATCAGGAGTGGCGCGCCATACATTGGAGCGTGCGGCACGCGCTTCGGGATCATCGCCCATGACGACATCCCAGTTCCTTCTCCTGCTCGCGGTGCCATTTGGCGGCGGCGTGCTGGCCTTCGGCGCGCTCTGGCTCGGCCAGCGTTCGCACAGAGACGGGGTCTGTCCCACCCGCGCCCTCATCGCTGAGGCGCCCGAGCGTAGCAGAAGCCTCGAAGGAGGCCTCCAGCCAGCCGCGCGATCCCGAGAGTTCTCCTTCGAGACTGCTGTGCAGCACCTCAGCGATGAGGAGGCGGGTTGGAAGCCCGTCACAATCTCGCTTCGCTCACCGCCCGAACCGCTCGAATTTCGGAAAGCTGCGCGCCATCATCAGGCCGACCTCGCCGCGGTGACCCAGCCATTTCTCGAGAACCGACGCGTTGGCGAGCCGCCCCTCCGGTGAGCCGTCCTGCCAGGGGAGACCATCGGCCAGGCGGAAGACGTGCGCGTCGGTGAGCCCGCCGCTGCGGCAGCGCTGGAGCCGGACGCCCTTGCCGCGGGCGAGTTCGGCCACCTCCGAGATCGGGAAGACCAGCAGCAGTTTTTCCGTGTTCACCACCGCCACGTGGTCGCCGTCGGCGGGGACGAGCACCACGGCCGTCGCGTCGCCGTCCAGGCCGAGCACGCCCTTGCCCTTGCGGGTGTTGGCCACCAGCGCGTCGGAGGGCGCCACGAAGCCGCGCCCGTCCGAGCCCACGATCAGCAGCTTGGTCTCCGGCTTGTAGGGCAGCGCGGCCACCACTTCGGTGCCGTCGTCGAGATCGACCATCAGCCGCACCGGATCGCCGAATCCGCGCCCACCGGGCAGCTTCGACGCCTCGATGGTGAACACCTTGCCGTTCGAGGCGAGCAGCAGGATCTTTTGGGTGGTCTCGCTCGGGAAGGCGATCTTCAGCCCGTCGTCACCCTTGAACGCCACCCCCGACAGGTCGGCGACGTGGCCCTTGAGCGCCCGGATCCAGCCCTTGGTCGAGACGATCACGGTGATCGGCTCGCGCTCGACCAGGGCGGCGGTGAAGTCGATGCCGCCGACATCCGGCGGGCTCGCGAGCGTCGTGCGGCGCTTGCCCAGCTTGGTCTCCGGTCCGAAGGTCTTCTTCACGGCGCGGATCTGGGCCTGGATCGCCTTCCACTGTGCCGGCTCGGAGGCGAGCAGCGCGTCAATCTCGGCCTTCTCGGCGGTGAGCGCGTCCAGCTCGCGCTTCAACTCCATCTCTTCCAGCTTGCGCAAGGAGCGCAGGCGCGTGTCGAGGATCGCGTTGGCTTGGATCTCGGTCAGCTCGAACCGCGCCATCAGGGCCGGCTTCGGCTCGTCCTCCTCGCGGATGATGCGGATCACCTCGTCGAGGTCGAGATAGACGATCAGCAGGCCGCCCAAGATCTCCAGGCGTCTATCGATCTGCCCGAGGCGGTGGCGCGAACGGCGCTGCAGCACCACGCGGCGATGGTCGACCCATTCCCGCAGGCACTCGGTGAGCCCGATCACCTTCGGCACGAGGCCGCCGACCAGGACGTTGAGGTTGAGCGGGATGCGCGCTTCCAGCTCGGTAAGCCGGAAGAGTGATTCCATCAGGATCACGGGATCGACTGTGCGCGAGCGCGGCTCCAGCACAACGCGGACGTCCTCGGCCGATTCGTCGCGCACGTCGGCGAGCAGCGGCAGCTTCTTCTCTTGGAGAAGCTCGGCCATCTTCTCGATCAGCCGGCCCTTCGGGATGCCGTACGGGATCTCGGTGACGATGATGTTCCAGGTGCCGCGGCCGAGATCCTCCTTGTGCCAGCGGGCCCGCACCCGGAAGGCGCCGCGGCCGGTCCGGTAGGCTTCCGTGATGGACTCGGCCGAATCGACCAGGATGCCGCCGGTCGGGAAATCCGGCCCCTGGACGAAGCTGTTGAGCTGCGCAGAGGTCGCCCCGGGATGGCTGATCAGGTAGAGCGCCGCGTCGCACAACTCGGCGGCGTTGTGGGGCGGGATCGAGGTCGCCATGCCGACCGCGATGCCCTGGCTGCCGTTGGCCAGCAGGTTCGGGAAGGCGGCCGGCAGAACCACCGGCTCGTCCTTCTCACCGTTGTAGGACGGGCGAAAATCGACCGTGTCCTCGTCGATCCCGTCGAGCAGCAGCCGGGCGACCTCGGTGAGCCGGGCCTCGGTGTAGCGGTAGGCGGCCGGGCCGTCGCCGTCGATATTGCCGAAATTGCCCTGCCCGTCGACCAGCGGATAGCGCTGCGCGAAGTCCTGGGAGAGCCGCACCAGGGCGTCGTAGATCGCCTGGTCGCCGTGCGGGTGGAAGTCACCCATCACGTCGCCGACGATCTTGGCGCATTTCTTGTGCGCGGTGTTCGGGTCGAGGCGCAGCAGCCGCATGCCGTACAGGATGCGCCGGTGCACGGGCTTCAGCCCATCGCGGGCATCCGGTAGCGCCCGGTGCATGATCGTGGAGAGCGCATAGGCGAGGTAGCGCTCTTCCAGCGCGGATTTCAGCTCGACGCTCTCGATCCCGTCGCCGGACGGCGGCTCGAAGGGCTGGCCCATGACGGCTCCTTAACGTTTCGACTTCGGTGCCGATTCACGATCCGTCATTCCGGGGCCGCGAAGCGGAGCCCGGAATCCAGACGCGCCGCCGGTGCCGGACCTAGCGGACAGCGCCGCGTTCCTCCGGTTTGGCATGGCGGCTCTGGATTCCGGGCTCGCCTGCGGCGCCCCGAAATGACAGTCCGTGAGGCAAGAACGGAACGCGAACATTACTCGGCCTCGCGACCGAGCGCAACGAATCGCGCGCGCTCCTCCGGCACGGCGAGGCCGCGCGGACCCCAGACGTGCCGGTCGAGGAAGTATCCCGTCAAGGTAAACCCTTGGGCAACGCCGTCGGGCCCCGGGGATCCGCCCGCGTGTAGGAAGGTCGGCAGCGCCAGCAGCCGATCGCGAAACGGCTCCCCCGCCGAGGCGCTGACCGCCCGGCCGCTCTTCGGCGACACGTAGGCCAGGGCGTCGTTGCCGCCGGTCGCCGCGCAGGCGGTCAGGTCGAGGCCGAAGCCGAGTTCAGACAGGATCTCCAACTCGAACCGTACCATCAGGGGCGGCGCGACGGCCGGGTCGTCGAGGTGTTCGACCAGCACGCCGGCCGCCTCGTAGAGTGCCGGATGCGGATCCCGCTCTGGCAGGAGCCGCAGCAGGGCCGCCATGTGGCAGAGACCGTAGAGCGCGATGCCCGACCCGATCATCCGCGAGACCTGGGATTCCAGCGGCTCCACGGTGTAGGCGCCGAGCCCCTCGTCGAGCCGCGCCCGCCAGCTCAGCCGGACCCGGTTGCCGGGCTGGAGCACCGGCTGCATCCGGCGCGAGCGTCCGCCGTGCACGAGGCCGAGATGGCGCCCGTGGGATTCGGTCATCGCTTCCAGGATGACGCCGGTCTCTCCGTGCCGGCGCAAGCCGAGCACCAGGGCGTCGTCGGTCCACTGCATCGGGTTCCCATGACCGGTGGGCGTGGCGCGGATCGGCAAGCACCGGCGATCCGCAAGAGACCACCATATAAGCGCTCCTCGGCTGCCACGCCGCCCTTGCGCGCCGGCGGCGCGGCTTTAGCGTGGCCGTGAAGGAATCACGCCCATGCGCCGCGCCGCAGTTCCGGCTCTTGTCCTGGCCCTGACGCTTACCGGGGCCCTGGCCGCCCCCAAGGCGGCGAAGCCCACCGCCGAGGATGCGACCTCCCCAGCCTTGAAGCAGCGGATTGCCGCGCTCGCCCTGAAACAGGTCGATTTCGGTTCGGTCTCGCTCCTGCCGGTGCGGTTCGCGGGCAGCCGGCTCGCAGGGCCGATCGAGGATGGCGGCCGGACGATCTACTGCGTGTCGAGCCGGATGAGTGGCCGGACCTTCGGCAAGCCCGAGCGGCCCAAGGCGGTGATGCGCTACGCCGCCGACCGGCTGGACGTGATCGACGACGACGAGGTCTGCACCGGCCATCGCAGCCAGCCGTTCCCGGAACTCGACGCCCTGGGCAACGCGCGGTGAGCCGGCCGCGTTGACCGCCATGCCCTCGACACGCGCGCGCACCCTCGACCTCAGCCTCGACCTGATCGCGCGTGCCCACGCTACGCCGGTCCCGGACGATCCGAGCGCGCTCGACCTGCTCAGCGACGCGGAACTGCGTCCCGGTCTCGAAGAGATCACGGCCGGGCGGGAGGGGCATGACCTCTGGGTGTTCGCCTACGGGTCCCTGATGTGGCGGCCGGAATTTCCGGTGGCCGAGAGTCGGATCGGGACCGTGCGGGGCTTTCACCGCCGGTTCTGCCTGCTCCAGCGCCGGTTCCGCGGCACGCCGGAGCGGCCGGGTTTCGTCCTGGCGCTGGATCGCGGCGGCCTGTGCAAGGGCGTCGCGTTCCGTCTGCCGGGGACGGAAATCCGCGAGGCGCTGATGCCGGTCTGGCGGCGGGAGATGCGCGGCCGCGGCTACGTCGCCCGCTGGCTGCCGGTGGCGACCGAGGCCGGGACCGTCTCGGCGCTGACCTTCCTGGCCAACCGTGCCAACGAGCGCTACGCGGGCCGTCTCTCGGACCCGGACATCGCTGACAAGATCGCGGCCGCCCGCGGGCATGCGGGGCCGAGCGCCGAGTACCTGTTCCGGACCGTCGAGGCTTGCGAACGGCTCGGGATCCGCGACCGCCACCTCTGGAGCCTGCAGGCCCTCGTGGCCGCGCGGCTCAAGGCCAATGCAGCGCGGCAGTGAGCTTCACGACCAGGCGCGCTTCATCGCGATCACCACCCGGCCGCCGGCATGCTCGGTATCCGGGTTGCGCGGCTCGCGGATACCCGGCGCCCGCCCGGTGGTGAGATAGACGACGAGGGTGAGGGCGAGGAGGATCTTGGTGCGCATCGCAACGCTCAGGGTTGAGCGAGCGTGCATAGGATCGATCGGTTTTTACGAAGTTGCTGCCAGGCTCACAGGCTGTGGTTGTGGGCAGTTCCATGGATCGTGGTGAACGAAGCCTTGCTGGTCGGCCGCGTTCGCCTTGGGTACGCTACCTTCTCGCGTCCCTGGCAGCACGTCTTAGTTCCTTGAAATCGCATGGCGATTCCGAAAGACGGGATTCGACTTTCACGCCTCATGCTTTATGCCGCCGGCCCAGGATCTCCCGGGGCGAGGACAGGATGCGGCTGCGGATCGGTGTGGCTCTGGCGATTCTGGTGGTTGCGGTCGCGGTACTGGCCGCGGGCCCCTGGCCCCGCGGCTTCCGGCTGTTCGACGTCCTGACCGGGGGGACGCCTCTCCTGCCGGACGGGTCGCGGCCGGTGGCCGGCGCCACGGAACTCGCCGGCAACGCCACGCTGGGCGCCGGACAGCGTCCGGCGACCCTGCGGCTCGCCTGCGACCCGGCTGGGGTCGGCCTGTCGGCTGTCCTGACTGTCCAGCGGTTCACGGATTTGGCGGACGGGTTCGATGTGTCCGGCCTCGACGGAAGAGGGCCGCCGCTCACCAGCATCCTGGTATCGAGCGCCGGGAGCGTCCGCTCCGTGCGGATGGCGGCGCAAGGGGCTGTCTCGACCGATCCCGACAAGCAGGCCAGCCTGACGGTCACCGGCGCCCACCGGGGCGAGGATCCATTGCGTGGCATCGCCCTGGCGCTTGCCCAGCCTGGTACCCGGATCACCTGGACGCAGGCCAGCCCGCGCGCCGGGGACCAATCCCTCGTGGCGAGCTTCTCGGTGGCGGAGGGTGATGCGGCAGCATTGAAGGCCGCGCTGAACAGCTGCCTCGCGGTGCCGTAACGGCGCTTGGCACCGACCGCGACATGCGAACCAGGCGTCGGGCCCAGAAAGGCGCCGGGCGTTTGGATCTGGAGCCAAGCTGACACCGGATGTCTGCGAGAAGCCGCGTGCGCTGACAGTGTACTCCGCCGTCGAACTCGCAATGTCCGTCGGGCGCTCTGGCGGCAAGACGCAAGTGTGCAGTCTGGGATCGAACGATCGTTCCCAGACCGCAATGCCGAACGAACTGTCCAGCGGGTGGAAGCAGGACGGCTCGACGTCCTGCTCCAAGAAGAAGACGCCTCACCCTGTTCGGTGTGGCGTCCAGAACGGCTTTGCGTCGCAAAACGGCCCCAAGCGGAGGGAAATCAGCGCCCTTTCTTGTAGAGCTTGCTGGCGATCTCGAAGATTTCTTCCGGCGCGTAATCCGGCGCGAAGGCGCCGTAATTGCCGTCGAGTTCCGGGATCTTGCCGCCCTCGGGATAGCCATCGACCACTTCGAGGTTGCCCGGCGGATCCCCCGGCAGCGCCACCTCGTCGTTCGACCAGACGCCGGCAGCTTCCTGATAATCCGCTTCGCTGAACGTGTAGAGGCGCCGGTGCTTGCCCTCGTCGAGGTATTTCTGACACTCAGGGACCCGCGACAGGTCGATGTTCGGGGTCGGCAGCATCTTCTCGATCTCGACGCCGGTGAGCTTCTTCAGGGCCAGCGCGTAGGCATGAGCGTGCAGCGAGCCGCGGACCAGAAGATAGGCACAGACTTCCCGGCCGGTCGGCTCGGACATGGTCTCGTAGACCCGCAGCTTGTGGATGCGGGCGCCGCATTCCAAATGGAAGTTGTGCAGCAGGTCGATGATCAGGTTACCGGTCGTCGTGACCATGTCCATGTTCCAGGACGCGGCGTTTGAATTCATCGGCATGGCGCCACCGCCATTCGCCAGGAAGCTGCCGGCGAGGCGGACATCCTGCATCTCGGCAAACGGTGCCTTGGAGATGTCGACGTCCTTCTTCGGGTTGCCGGGACCATTGTTCAGCATGGCGATGCCGGTCGAGACGAGTTCGACGTGCCCGATCTCTTCGGCGAAGATGCTCGACACGAGGCTATAGAACGGCCGGAGTTTGGTCTTATTGCGGAAATTGAAGCTCTGGAACATGTAGTTCCCGAGGGTCGACATCTCGCCGTACTTGCCACCGAGCAGTTCCTGCAGGGCGGCGGCTGCGTTGGGCTCGGGCTTTTTCGGCTCCGGCAGCTCCGTCAGCAGACGGTCGATCTTCATGAACATGCGGGCGGCTCCGTTTGCGCGAGGTGCGCATGGAACCTACCGGCGAGGGACATACATGTTCCTGCCGGCGACCGAGCTTCTTTTGCCGCCCACGCGGGAACGTTTCGGCTCCGGGAGCTCGATAGCCGGGGAAGAAAATTCTAAGGGTGGCGTCGCTGTACCGTCGGATCGTTGACAACCGCAACAGGTAAATTCGGCCGGATCAACCGCGTTCCTTGAGCATGCCGCCGACGTCTGGCGCTGCCCTGAGGTCGCGGCGTCACGCTGCTTCGCCGGTCCCTTTTGCAGCACGACGGAACCCCAGACCTCGGGCTGCGTGCGGTTCCTGAACCAAGATATCATCGATCTGTACGCCCGCGTGCCGGTCGGCACGCGGGCGGTGGTGCTGGCGGCAAGCGGTTCGGCGGCGAGCTAGCTCACCTCCACCTGCACCACCCCCGGCACGGTCCGGAGCAGGCCGGCGAGCTGGGGGGAGGCCTGGAATTTGCCCGGCAGCCGGATCTCGACCTCGCGGCCGCCGCCGTCGAGCTTGAGGATCAGCGAGACCTCGCTCTCCCCGCGCATCGACAGCCGCTGCTGCACCGGCGCGACCCCGCGCGGGTCGCTCAGATGGATGCGGATGCCCTTCTGGTGGCGGGCGACCGCGTGGTCGAGGGGTTCCGCGGTCAGGATCCGGGCGCGCACGTCCTCGCCCTCCAGGTTCGCCTGAAGCTGGAGCACCAGGGGCCGGCCCGGTTCGAGGATGTCGCGGTACTGGCCGAGCCCTTCGGAGAAGATGATCGCCTCGAAATGGGCGGTCCGGTCCGACAGGGTGACGATGCCCATCTTGTTGCCGGTCTTGGTCCGCCGCTCCGCCCGGTCGAGCACCGAGGCGGCGACCCGGCCGACGCTGCTGGTCCCGGCCCGCACCGAGCGGCAGAAATCGGTCCAGCTCTGCACCCGCAGCTTGTCCAGCAGGTCGCCGTACTCGTCGAGCGGGTGGCCCGAGACGAAGAAGCCGATCGCCGTGTATTCGCGCTTGAGGGTGTCGGCCATCGGCCAGACCTCGTGCGGCGGGATCCGCAGGGACACGTCGTCCGCGACCACGCCGCCGAACATGTCGGTGACGCCGGTGGAGGCGGCCTCTGCGGCGCTGGCAGCCAGCTTCATCATCGGCTCGACCGCAGCGAAAGCCCGGGCCCGATCGGGCTCGATGCAGTCGAGGGCGCCAGCCTGGACCAGGCTCTCCAGGGTGCGTTTGTTGATCATCCGCGGGTTGAGCCGGCGGGCCAGGCAGGCGAGATCCTTGAACGGGCGGTCGCCCCGCGCCTCGACCAGCGCCCGCACCGCCTCCCGGCCGACGCCCTTGATGGCGGCGAGCGCGTAGAAGATCTTGCCGTCGCGCACCTCGAACACCTCGCCGGAGGTGTTGATCGAGGGCGGCTCGACCGTGATCTTGAGGCGCTGCGCGTCCTGGCGGAATTCGGCGAGCTTGTCGGTGTTGTCGATATCGAGCGTCATGGCCGCTGCCAGGAACTCGACCGGGTGGTTCGCCTTCAGGTAGCCGGTCTGGTAGGTCAGCAGGGCGTAGGCGGCCGCGTGACTCTTGTTGAAGCCGTAATCGGCGAACTTGGCCAAGAGGTCGAAGATCTCGTTGGCCTTAGCCTTGGCCAGCCCGCGCTCGACGCAGCCCTTGAGGAACCGGTCGCGCTGCGCGTCCATCTCGGCGCGGATCTTCTTGCCCATGGCGCGGCGGAGCATGTCGGCCTCGCCGAGCGAGTAGCCGGCCAGGACCTTGGCGATCTCCATCACCTGTTCCTGGTAGACGATGATGCCGAAGGTCTCCTTCAGCATCGGCTCCAGCTTCGGATCCGGGTACCAGGACGCCTCGTTGCCGGCGTCGCGGCCGAGCTTACGCTCGCAATAGACCGGGATGTTGGCCATCGGGCCCGGCCGGTAGAGGGCGACGAGGGCGATGATGTCCTCGAACCGGTCGGCCTGCATCTCGCAGAGCGCCTTGCGCATGCCGGCGGATTCCACTTGGAACACCCCGACCGTCTCGCCCCGGCCCATCGGCGTGTAGGTGTTCTTGTCGTCGAGTGGCAGTGAGGCAAGGTCGATCTCGATGCCGCGCTGCTTCAGCAGGTCGGTGCAGCACCGCAGCATCGTCAGGGTTTTCAGTCCCAAGAAATCGAACTTCACGAGGCCGGCCTGCTCAACCCACTTCATGTTGAACTGGGTGACCCGCATCCCGGTCTTCGGGTCTCGGTAGAGCGGCACCAGCTCTTCGAGGGGCCGGTCGCCGATCACCACGCCGGCCGCGTGGGTCGAGGCGTGGCGGTGCAGGCCCTCGAGCTTCTTGGAAATGTCGATGAGCCGGGCAACGATCGGCTCCTCCTCCATGGCCTGCTGGAGCTTGGGCTCGCCCTCGATCGCCTGGGCGAGCGTCACCGGGTTGGCCGGGTTCTGCGGCACGAGCTTGGTCAGCTTGTCGACCTGCCCGTAGGGCATCTCCAGCACGCGGCCGACGTCGCGCAGCACGCCGCGGGCGAGCAGCGTACCGAAGGTGATGATCTGCCCGACCTGCCGCTCGCCATAGCGCTGCTGCACGTAGCGGATCACGCGCTCGCGGCCCTCGACGCAGAAGTCGATGTCGAAATCCGGCATCGAGACGCGCTCGGGGTTGAGGAAGCGCTCGAACAGAAGGCCGAAGCGCAGCGGATCGAGGTCGGTGATGAGCAGCGACCACGCCACCAGCGAGCCGGCGCCGGAGCCGCGGCCGGGGCCCACCGGGATGTCGTGGTCCTTGGCCCACTTGATGAAGTCCGACACGATCAGGAAGTAGCCCGGGAACTTCATCGAGACGATCACGTCGAGCTCGAAGGCGAGGCGCTTGCGGTAATCGTCCTCCGAGAAACCCGGCGCGGTGCCGTGCTGCTTCAGCCGCAGCTCCAGCCCGGCTTCGGCCTGCCGGCGCAGCTCGGTCGGCTCGTCGGCCACCACCGCCTGCACGGGGGCGTCGGCCGCCTCCGCCAGGGCCTCGGCCATAGGCGGTGTCTCACCCGCCGCCACCGAGCCGAAATTCGGCAGGATCGGCTTGCGGGTCCGGGCCCGCACGGCGCAGCGCATGGCGATCTCGACCGTGGCCTGGAGCGCGTCCGGCAGGTCGCTGAACAGTTCGCCCATCTCGGCGCGGGTCTTGAAGGCGTGGCGCGGGGTCACCCGGCGCCGACGCTCGTCGGACACGAGCCGCCCGTCCGCGATGGCGAGCAGCGCGTCATGGGCGTCGTAATCGTCGGGCTTGGCGAAGAACGGCTCGTTGGTCGCTACGATCCCGAGACCCTGCCGGCCGGCGAGGTCGAGCAGCGCCGTCTCGATCCGCCCCTCCTCGGGCGAGCCGTGGCGCTGGATCTCGATGTAGAGCCGGTCCTCGCCGAAGGCCGCTTTCAGCTGCTTGAGGCGGCTCAGCGCCAGCTCCGGCCGCCCGGCCCGGAACGCCGCGTCGAGGGGGCCCGACAGGCCACCGGTGAGCGCGATCAGGCCCGCCCCGGCCTCGGCGAGCGCCGCGGCCTCGACCCGGGGCGCCTCGCCGAGCGCAGTGTCGAAATAGGCGCGGCTCGCCAGCCGCAGCAGGTTGGCGTAGCCGGTCTCGTCCTGCGCGAGCAGCACGACGCCGTGGCTCGTCGGAGCAGTGCGCTGGTGCGGGTCGGCCGCCTCGAACGCCACCGACAGCTGCACGCCGGCGATCGGCTGGACACCCTCCCCGGCCGCCTTCTCGGAGAATTCCAGAGTCCCGAACAGGTTGTTGGTGTCGGTGAGCGCCAGCGCCGGCTGCCGGTCCGCGACCGCGGCCTTCACCAGGGAGCCGACCTTCAGCGCGCCTTCGAGAAGGGAATAGGACGAATGGACGTGGAGGTGGACGAATCCGACCTCCTTGAGCTGGCGTGGCATGGCCGACCTTGATCCGGGGTCGTCCAACATCCCCGCTCTGCCTTGCCAAGTCGATGTACGGTGGAGCCGAACGGGACGATATCCACCGGTCGTGCTTCCGGCGCACCAGGTCGGGCGCGCTGTGTGGATAATCGGCTCGGACGGATCGAATGCCTGTGTATAAGCCGCTCCGGGGCCGGAACTCGGCCCGGATGTGAAGAGCCCGGCTAACGAACCGGTGCCAACGCTATCGCCCAGGCAGCGACCGCCGCGAACAGCATCCCGAAGGCCATGAACTCGACCACCCCGGTCAGGACCAACCGCTTCAGCATCGTCGCGCCTCCCGTGTTCCAGCTCCATTATGTTCATGTTTTGTTCTGAAGATAGAGGCGGGGCCGATGCGGCGCCTGCGGCTTTACATCATAGTAAACAAATAGTGGCTTGATGGAGATCGGGCGGGCTGCCATGTCCTCGCCTATCGGGACGTTCGTTATTTGACCGGGGGGGTCGAGGGAGCAGGCTATTCCCGCGCAACACATTGGGGATCGGATCCAGGTCGCGCTGGTGGCCGTCGGGACGCACGGCGACGTGCTGCCGTTCATCGCGCTGGGCCACATGCTCCTGGCCCGCGGGCACGGCGTCACCTTGGCCGCTCCGGCACCGTTCGAGGCGATGGCGCGGCGCGCGGGCCTGTACTTCCAGCCCCTCGGCACGGCCGCCGACTACGAGGCCGTGATCGGCCAGCCCGAACTCTGGCATCCGCGCTGGGGCTTCCGTCCGATGTTCGATTTCGCCCTGGGTGTGGCGGAGACGACGTGCCTCTGGCTCGGGGCCACCCGGGCGCGCGGGGTCGATCAGATCGTGGTCGCCTCGCCTCTGGCCTGGGGCGCGCGGCTCGCCCAGGAACTCTACGACATCCCGGCCGCGACGCTGCACGTGATGCCGTTCCTGATCGAGAGCCGGTCCGATCCGCCCCGGCTGCCGGGACTGCCGCTGCCGCGGATCCTCCCGGCGGCGTTGCGGGCCTGGCTCAACCAGGGCGCCGACACGGTGGCGGTCGGCCCGTTCACGCTGCCGCCCCTCAACGCGTTGCGTCAACGCCTCGGCCTCGATCCGGTGACCCGGCTGCGGCATTGGTGGAACAGTCCGACCCGCATGCTTCTGATGTTCCCGGATTGGTACGCCGCGCCCCAGGCGGACTGGCCGTCCCAGGCGGTGCAGCTTGGCTTCCCGCTGGTCGACCGGTTCGGCGACGTGCCGGCGATGCCGGCGGAACTCGAGACCTTCCTGGCCGAAGGCGACGCGCCGATCGTGTTCACCTACGGCTCGGCGATGCGCCAGGGCGCCGCGTTCTTCGAGACCGCTCTGGAGGTCTGCCGGCGGATGGGTCGACGTGGGGTGCTGCTCGCTCCCCAGGACGGCCAGATCCCGATGCCACTACCGCCCGGGATCATCCACCTGGCCTACGCGCCGTTGAGCGCGTTGCTGCCGCGCAGCGCCGCACTGGTCCACCACGGCGGCGTCGGGACGGTGGCGCAGGCCCTGGCTGCGGGCATCCCGCAACTCGTCGTCCCGGTGGCGTTCGATCATTTCGACGAGGGGCGGCGCCTGAAGGACCGGACGCTGGGCACCACCTTGAGCCGCCACGCCTTCCGTCCGGCCCGGGCCGCCCGGGTCCTGGAACGGCTGCTGGCCGACCCGGCGGTGACGCGCGCTTGCGCCCAGGCCAAGGCGCACTTGGCCGAGAGCCCCGACGCGATCATCGCCGCTTGCGACCGCGTCGAAGAGCTGGCGTTTCTTACGGTCGAGCGCGGACCCGGCCTGAAGGTCGCAGAGGCCGGCCGCCGATGAGGGCTCGGGGCGACTGGAAGGCATAGCTCCGCTGAGTCGATGGCTTTGCCGGCCTTCAGGGGCTTCGCGACATCCGGAAATCACGGATCCGCGGTGCTTGGCCCGACGGTGCGGCGAGCCACGCGCGCCGCTGCTTGATCAGCGCCTTGAGCCGTGCGCGTCGCGGGTTCGACCGAACGCAGTCGCAGCCGTCGAGGTCCGTCGGCTCGCAGCTGAGGATCGATGCCACCATCACCGCGATCGCGAGGATCGCCAGCGCCGCGAGGGGCCAGGCGAGGCCGAGCCCGACCAGCGCAGCGATCGCAAGTTTACCGGCCAGTGAGCCGACGATCTTGGCTTTAATCAGGACGAGCAGGGTGCAGCCTCCGCCGCCTCCGCCGCGCAGGGCCCGGACGATCCGCTTGCGGAACCGATGCTGCGCGGCGAGGGCTTCCAGGCGTCGCAGCTGCCGGCGAACCCGCGCGATCCCCGAAGAGACCGGGTCCGAACGGAGGTTGGTACGCGATTGATCCATCACCGGCCCTCCCGGTTCTCGTTCGATCTGCCTCTCCTCGATGTCTAGCGCGACCGTACGAACCGGTCGACAAGACCGATCCGGGCAAGGCTTGCTCCGGCGGCTCAAGGCCATGATTTGGACGACGGACCGGAGCAACACGGCGTTGATCCGACGATCCTGATCCGGAGGTTGCGGTGATCCGCCTGCTGTCGAGTGTCATGCTGCTGGGATTGATTCAGAGCGCCCAGGCCGCGGATTACATCGTGGATTACCGGGACCGCGGCTTCCGGGATGCCGAACCCTCGGTGGCGCCGGACGAGCGGGCCCGTCTCGCGCAGGTCATGGCCGAAGAGGCTCCGCAAGCCCTGCGCACGGAACTGGGGCCCAACTTCGTGGTGCTGGGGGCTGCCGCCGGTGCGTTCACGCGGCCCGGCAGCCGCGAGCGCACCTATCTCGTTCAGCGGACGGCGCCGGTGGCGAGCGAGCCGTTTCCGAATGCGGTGGCACCCGTCCTCGTCGTTCTCGGCGACGGCGCGAAGGCGCACTTCTTCCGCCTGCCCAAGGACGTCCAGTATCAGCGCCTCGCCGCCGCGGTCGATGCCGATCGCGACGGACGCAGTGACGTGCTGCTCGAATCCGGCTTCTACAACATGGGTGAGAGCGTCACGGCGCTCACCGCGGTCAAGCTCGATCCGGGCAGCGGGCTGGCGACGCCGGGCCAGGTCATCCGGGATGTCTTCACCGACAGCTGCGACGGCGGCACGGCCCGCAAGAGCCGGACGGCGTCGACCCTGTCCCTCGACGCGGCGGG
The DNA here is from genome assembly GCF_008040085.1 of Methylobacterium sp. WL7. Lineage (NCBI taxonomy): Bacteria > Pseudomonadati > Pseudomonadota > Alphaproteobacteria > Hyphomicrobiales > Methylobacteriaceae > Methylobacterium > Methylobacterium sp. WL7. The sequence goes on from NZ_VRVG01000061.1 coordinate 18,333, forward strand.
ACAACTCGTCACCCGGCGCTACCAGCTCCCCTGTCGATGAAGGATCCCGAGCGTCTCGGGATGCCGAACGGCCGAGATTCCGCGAGCCGCGCCCTCAATCGAGCGGCGTGATCAGCCCATCGCGGATCGTCACCCGGCGGTCCATGCGGGCGGCGAGCTCCAGGTTGTGGGTCGCGACCAGGGCCGCGAGGCCCGAGGCCCGCACGAGCGACATCAGCACCGAGAACACGTGGCCGGCGGTACCGGGGTCGAGATTCCCCGTGGGCTCGTCCGCCAGGAGCAGCCGGGGGCCGTTGGCCACCGCGCGAGCGATGGCGACGCGCTGCTGCTCGCCCCCCGACAGCTCGGCCGGGCGGTGCGGCAGGCGGTCCTTGAGGCCGAGGAAGCTCAGCAGCTCGGTGGCGCGGGTCTTCGCCTCGCCACGGCCGAGGCCGCGGATGAGCTGCGGCATCACCACGTTCTCCAAGGCGGAGAACTCCGGCAGCAGATGGTGGAACTGGTAGACGAAGCCCATCTCCTCCCGGCGCAGGCGTGTGCGCTCGTTATCCGGCATCGCGGCTGTGGGCCGGCCGCCGATATAGACCTCGCCGCCGTCCGGCCGCTCCAACAGGCCGGCAAGGTGCAGGAGCGTCGACTTCCCGGCGCCGGAGGGCGCCACGAGGGCAACCAGCTCCCCGGGCCAGATCGCGAGATCGGCCCCGCGCAGGATATCCAGGGCTCCCTCGGCCTGCCGGTAGCGCCGCTCGACGCGGGCGAAGAATAGGGCCGGCACCGGCGGGCTGCCGGCGGGCTCGCTTGCGTCACTCATGGGATGCGGACCGTCAGCCGTAGCGCAGGGCCTGCACCGGATCGAGCCGGGCGGCACGCCAGGAGGGATAGAGCGTCGCCGCGAGCGACAGCAGCAGAGAGGTGATCACCACGGCGGTGATCTCCTTCGGGTTCATCTGGGCGGGGATCTCGGCGAGGAAGCGCACGGTCGGGTCCCAGGCGCCGGGAAACAGCACGCGCTGGATCGGCTTGATGTTCAAGGTGATGAGCACGCCGAGCCCCAGGCCGCTCAGGGTCCCGACCAAACCGATCAGCGCGCCGTTGATCAGGAACACCCGCATGATCGTGCCGGGGGTCGCCCCCATGGTGCGCAGGATCGCGATGTCGCTGGACTTGTCGCGCACCAGCAGGATCAGGCCCGAGACGATGTTGAGCGTCGCGACCACGACGATCAGGCTCAGGATCAGGAACATCACGTTGCGCTCCACCTCGAGCGCCCCGAAGAAGGTGCGGTTGCGCTGGCGCCAGTCGGTCAGCAGGATCGGGCGCTCGGCCGCCATCTCGAGGGGCTCGCGCATGTCGCCGACCTGATCGGGGTTGTCGACGTAGATCTCGATCATGCTGACGTCGCTCTCCCGGTTGAAGAACGCCTGCGCCTCGGTCAGCGGCATGAACACGAAGGTCTGATCGAACTCGGTCATGCCCACCTCGAACACCGCCTTGACCGCGTAGCTCTTGGTCCGGGGCGCCGTACCGAAGGGCGTGGACGACCCCTTGGGCGTGACCAGCGTGATGTTGTCCCCGGCTTGAAGCCCCAGGGAATCCGCGAGCCGTCGGCCGATCAGGACGCCGGTGCCGTCGTCGAACCCCTCCAGCGTTCCGCCGCGGATCGCGCTGGAGACCGCGGCCAGCGCGTCGAGGTCGGCGGCGCGCACGCCGCGCACGATCACGCCGGAGCCGCCGAACTGTGACGAGGCGAAGGCCTGGCCTTCCACGAGCGGCACCGCGGCGCGCACGCCCGCCACCTTCGACAGGCGCTCCGACAGGTCGACCCAGTCGTTGAACGGGCGGTCGATCGGCGTGGCGAACAGGTGTCCGTTGATGCCGACGATCTTGGAGAGCAGCTCGGCGCGAAACCCGTTCATCACCGAGAGCACGATGATCAGGGTGGCGACGCCCAGCGCGATGCCGAGGACGGAGAAGAACGCCACCACCGACACGCCGCCACCCCGGCGCCGCGCCCGCAGGTAGCGGCCGGCGATGATCCACTCGAACGGCGCGAAGGGGGCCGTCCCTTCGCGCAAGGAGGCCGCGAAGCCCCTCACCCGGTCGATCGCCGCTGCTCCAGTCATCGGCCTAGCCCTAAGCACCATTGGCTGCGTTGTCGCCGCTCGAACGGCGAAAATGATGCCTAAACACGGATTGAAGCAGAATTGCCGCCGGCAATTTGGCCGGCCGCCGCGCTGGCGCCGCTTGGCGGGTCAGACGCGGCGGATCCGGGCCAGCAGATCGACAACGGCGAGGCTCTCACGCTCGCCGCCGGCACGCCGCTTCAGCTCGACCTTGCCCTCGGCCAGGCCCTTCGGCCCGACGATCACCTGCCAGGGCAGGCCGATCAGGTCGGCCGTGGCGAATTTCGCGCCCGGCCGCTCGTCGCGGTCGTCGTACAGCACGGACAGGCCGGCCGCCTCGAGGTCCGCCTGGATCTGCGCGCAGGCGGCGTCGGTGCCGGAATCGCCGACTTTGAGGTTGATCAGGGCCACGTCGAAGGGTGCGACCGAATCCGGCCAGATGATGCCGGCCTCGTCGTGGCTGGCCTCGATGATCGCGGCCACCAGCCGGCTCGGCCCGATGCCGTAGGAGCCCATATGGACCGGCCGCTCGATCCCGTCCGGCCCGGTCACCTTGGCACCCATCGGCTCGGAATACTTGGTGCCGAAATAGAAGATGTGCCCGACCTCGATGCCGCGGGCGGCGAGGCGGTCGGCCTCCGGCACCTCCGCGAAGGCCTCCGGCTCGTGGATCTCGTCGGTGGCGGCATAGTGCGACGTCCAGGAATCGACGATGCCCTGCAGGCTCGCGACGTCGTCGAAATCCACGGTCTCGGGCGGGGTCTCGAAGTCGAGATAGGCGCGGTCGCAGAACACCTCGCTCTCGCCGGTCTTGGCCAGGATGATGAACTCGTGGGACAGGTCGCCGCCGATCGGGCCGGTGTCGGCGCGCATCGGGATCGCCCGGAGGCCGAGCCCCGCGAAGGTGCGCAGGTAGGCCACGAACATGCGGTTGTAGGCGTGGCGTGCCCCGGCCTGGTCGAAGTCGAACGAATAGGCGTCCTTCATCAGGAACTCGCGGGAGCGCATCGTGCCGAAGCGCGGCCGCACCTCGTCGCGGAACTTCCACGAGATCTGGTAGAGGTTCTTGGGCAGGTCCTTGTAGGACCGCACGCTGGCCCGGAAGATCTCCGTCACCATCTCCTCGGCGGTGGGGCCGTAGAGCATCTCGCGGTCGTGCCGGTCCTTCAGGCGCAGCATTTCCTTGCCGTAGGCGTCGTAGCGCCCGGATTCCCGCCACAGCTCGGCCGATTGCACGGTCGGCATCAGGATCTCGATGGCGCCGGAGCGATCCTGCTCGCGACGGACCACCGCGCAGACCCGCTCCAGCACCCGCAGGCCGAGCGGCAGCCACGCATAGATGCCGGCCGATTCCTGGCGCACCAGGCCGGCGCGCAGCATCAGGCGGTGGGAGACGATCTCGGCTTCCTTGGGCGTCTCGCGCAAGGTCGGCATGAAGTAGCGAGACAGACGCATGTTTTCGGGGGCTTGTCTTCGGGGAGTTCGGCCTGGATCCGGCCGGGAGGCACCGAGGCGCCCGGGCACACAACACGCCGGGGACGCAAATTACAAGCACCGTCGGCCGACAGGGCGCGCAATCGGGCCGCGGCATTGGAGGCCGGGCCGACCGAGCCCGGTGCCGCAATAGGAATCGAACTGCCCATTTGCCGGCAAGAAAGCGCAGATTTTTCTCGCACACCCGGTGACAACACGAATTGTTGTTCCTATAAGCGGCTCGTGATGTTTGCGACGCCCGCAAGAGGTGGCGCAGGGTCCGAGTCTCGGGAGGAAAACCGACCGCCACGCAGGCAATGCGTAGGATAATCAAAGGTCGAGCCACTGCAGCTTGAAAAGCAAGGCCTCAGGCCTTGCTTTTTTTGTTGTTCAGCATCCTTCGCCGCGCACGACCCGATCTTCCGGCACGCTGCCGGGCGTGGAAGGTGCCGTCGTTTGCCCTGCCTTCAAGGCACGTTGCAGACCTGTGGCAAACGGCACGCTGTGAAGAGCGGTGAAAGCGCGGACAAGTCGATGGTTTGTCGACTATTCGACTTTGGCGGCGCAAGCCATTAACCCGCAACGTCTTTTCGCGGTGCATTGTGGTCCGGACCTTACGGGGTGGACCCGCCATGCACTTCCAGATCCGCCAAGCCGAGCATCTCTGGTCCTGGGTCCTGCTCAACGAGGCCGACGAGACCGTCGCCGAGTCGTCCCGGACGTTTCCCTCGGCCGCGCAGGCCTCGGCGGCCGCCCTGGCCTTCGCCCATCTGGTGTCCCGAGCCGGCAAGTCGCTGACGGTGCGGTCCTCCTCCGGGACGCTGCTGTAGTACCTGAGCCGGTTTCGTCCCGACCCGCGGTTCACCGGGCGGATCGATCGCCGCGCGCCCGTCCGCCCACCTCTGGATATGCTTCCTCGTCCCCACGCGCCTGCGGCGCCGGGGGCATGGCCCAAGAAGTCTCCTCACGCTGGACGCGGGACGCCGCGGGAACCCAGGTGACGGCCAAGTTACGCCCGGGATCCGATCCCCGCGGCGACCCGCGGCATCGGACGGGCATGGTCCCCGGCCGGTGCCGTCTGTCTCGTCGCGATGTCTGTGCGACCTGCCGATCCCCGCGACTCCGTGTTCGCGGTCACTGCTCATGACGCCCAAGCCGCAATCGCAGCCGAGACGCCCCCGGAACCCGCATCACCGCCGTGGCCTTCCACCCGACATCCGCCTCGTAGTGGGCGGGTCCGCAGGTTTCTGAGGGTCACGCCCAGACCCGGGTCGCCGCGGGGGCATTTCCGCACCCCGCCGGGCAGACTGCCGCCCGATCTTCACGCCCGCATCCGAGACACGCCCTGCATCGGCACGCCGCCCGGGGCGATGGCGGCTGAGAGCCACCGACGCGGGCACCGCCCCGTCCCCCGAGCCCGCCGGTCAGCCACCGGACGGACCCCCGAGGAGCGCCGCGGGATCGCTCCCGAAACGCCGAAGGACAGGTGACGGCTAATGAGCACAAAGTAGGAACATTGTCAAGGGCGACATGCCGGTCGATGAGTGTGCGTCTTCATGCGCCGAGACGGGATCCCACGTTTGGTGCCGTCCGCAACGGTTGGGGAGCGGTCGGTCCGCTCGAGGCTGCGGTCGATGAGAGGCCGACGTTCGAAGACCTGTCTCTCCCGCAGGGCGGCTGTACTTCGCGCCCGCCGCAAGCTGCTGATATCGGGTGAGCCCTGTAGGAAAGTCGCCTCCTTTACAACGCGCGCGTTTGCGTCTCTCTTGCACCCCGTACTCGCCGACGACGGTCAATAACAAACGGGGATGCCAACCCCGGACCATGGGGATGAGACAATGCTGGATCAGGGATCAACCCACCGGGAGTGGGCCGATCTGATCACGGAGGGGATCGCCGAAGCGGCGTATGTCCGGGAGGGCTATGCACGGCGAAGATCCGCCGACGAGGCACGGCACCGAACCCTGGCGCTCGGCCGCATCGTTCAGACGGACATCATCCCACGGCTCATGCTGATCGATCGCGGCGGGAGGGAGGTCCGGTCGGACGTCCTGCCGAAGCTGGAAGCGGAAACGGTCGCGGGCTTCACGGATCTGATCCTCGGGCACGACGTCACGGCCCCCAAGAACGCCTTCACCGCCCTGACGGCCAAGGGATATTCCGTCGACGACCTGTTCCTCGACCTGTTGGCACCCTCGGCGGCCCTGCTGGGACGCATGTGGGACGACGACCTGTGCGACTTCATCGAGGTCACGGCCGGCCTCGCCCAACTCCAGTTCCTGTTGGCCACGTTCCGCACGGACGGAGGCGTCGCGCCCTACGATAGCGGGCGGCGCATCCTCCTGATGGGAGCACCAGGCGAACTCCACACCTTCGGCTTGGCCATCGTCGAACAGTTCATGCGGAAGGCCGGCTGGCATGCGGATTGCGCGCTTGCCTCCAGCCCCGAGGAGATCGCCGCTCTCGTCGCCTCGGAGTGGTTCGGCGTCGTGGGTCTGACGCTGAGCCGGGAGAGCCATCTCGATCAGCTCGCCGCCTCGATCCGGGCGGTACGACGGGCGTCGCTCAACCCCTCAATCGGCGTCATGGTCGGGGGACCCGTCTTCCTCGAGCATCCCGAATACGTCGAACGGGTGGGCGCCGATGCCTCGGCGGTCGATGCCCCCACCGCGGTTCTGCTCGCACAGAGACTGCTCTCATCTGCCTTCGAGCTTGCGAACGACCGACCGTAGATTTCTCTCTATCGATCCGAACCAATCGGACGGCCTGATAGGATCCAGCAGCAATGTCTGTCGTTCAGCTCATCTATGCCTCGCGCCCATTTGGGTTCGACCAAGCGATGCTCAATGGCATCCTGTCGCAATCGCGGCGATGCAACGCGCGAGATGGGATCACCGGCGCCCTCATTTGCAGGGCCGATGTCTACATGCAGTTGTTGGAGGGCTCGGCCGAAGCGCTGGATGCCACCTATGCTCGGATCTTGCGCGACGACCGGCATTTGGAGATCAGGCGATTGTCCTATCACCCTGTGACGGACCGGTTATTCCCAAGCTGGGCCATGCGTGACGATCCGGCCCGATCTTGGATGTGGTCACAGGCTGACGTCGCGAACGGAGCGATAGATAAAGCCACTCCTTTGCAAGCTCTGAAAGTATTCGAGCGGCTTGCGGCCGAACCCGAACGCGATGACGCGCCTTACGACTCATGAACCTTTGAGCGAATCACAAAGTATGGCTCCTGACCGAATTGGATCGACGGCGCCCTGTATATCTGGGCACTGGTTCGATTGAATTTGAGCCTTGGTCATACTGCCACAGATGAAGCGAGCTTACTGATGTTCGACGAATACGGAATCCCGCGCGGCGTCGAGTTAGATGAAGCTGCGCTGCCCAAACTCTACCACTTTGTCTATTGTAGTCGCGCCGCCGAGGGCGTTGACGACGCCGAAGTCTCCCGCATCGTCGAGACGGCCCAGCGCAACAATTTTGCGCACGGCATCACCGGGGTGCTGGTTTTCGGCAGCGGCGTCTTCTTTCAGTGGATCGAGGGGCCGGCCGCCAAGATCCAGAACCTGATCGCGATTTTGCATCGCGACGAGCGGCATTATGACATCGTTTCGCTGAGCCAGAGCGAAGAAGAGCGAGAGCGTCTCTACCCGAACTGGGACATGGAGAAGGTCGAAGCCGAGGATATCCGTCTCGTGCTGGAAGATGCACTCGAAAACGCAGACGATAAAAACAATCGCGCGACGCTGACGCGTATCCTCGAACAACTCGATGCGGGCCCACTTGGTCGAGGTTGATCGGGGCCCATGTCCGCTTTCCGGCAGATCTAGAGGCAACGTGTACGACCCGATCGGGTCGCCAGCAGACGCTGCCCGGCGTCTGTCATCCTCCGCTCGGTCGCGTCGCTGCGCACGCGGCGGGCTTCCGCCGTCGAAGGATCAATGAAAATCCCGGCTCGGATACGCCCGCCGGTCCTGAGGCGCCCCGAAATCCGTGGTCTCGGGGGGTAGCCTCATCCCGGCGGCGCGCAGGTCGCGCAGGGACTCCGTCAGATCGCGAAACCCCTCGGCGACCAGGTGGACCACCCCCTCGGCCCGCTGCACCCGGCCGCGCACGGCGAGGAAGCGGGCCTGCATGGCGGCCCTCCGGTTGGCTTCGAACACCGTCTTCCAGATGATCACGTTGGCGATGCCGGTCTCGTCCTCCAGGGTCAGGAACACCACGCCCTTGGCGGTGCCCGGCCGCTGGCGGATCAGCACCAGGCCCGCCACCGTGACCCGGGCGCCCTGGGGCAGGGCCGGATCCTGATGGGCCCGGGCCGGGATCGCGCCGATCCGGGCGAGCCGGCCCCGGAAGAACGCGACCGGGTGCCCCTGCAGGGACAGGCCGGTGGCGGCGTAATCCTCGGCCACCGCCTCGGACAGGGGCAACGCCGGCAGGTCCACGGTCGGCTCGTGCCGGAACAGGCCGTCGTCGGCGTGCCAGGCGAAGAGCGGCAGCGGCGCGTCGAGGAGATGGCCGCGGCGCTCGGTCCCGTCCGCCTTGGCGGCCTTGCGGGAGGAGGTGCCCTCGAGCGTGCGCACCATCCACAGGGCGGCGCGCCGGTCGAGGCCCAGCGACCGGAACGCGTCGGCCTCGGCCAGGCGCTCCAGGGCGTTGCGGGGCAGGGCCAGGGCCGCCTGCAGGCCCTCGATGCTGGCATAGCCGTTGGCGCGCAGCCGGACGAGCCGGTGCATCGCGGCCTCGGGCAGGCCGTTCACCTGCCGCAGGCCGAGGCGCACCGCGTGCAGCTTCGGATCCCCGGCCGGCTCCAGGGTGCAGTCCCAGGCGCTGGCGTTGACGCAGACGCCCCGCACCTCGACCCCGTGGGCGCGGGCGTCCCGCACCAGCTGGGCGGGCTGGTAGAAGCCCATCGGCTGGGCGTTGAGGATCGCGGCCAGGAACACGTCCGGGTGCCGGCACTTCATCCAGGCCGAGGCGTAGACCAGGAGCGCGAAGCTCGCCGCGTGGCTCTCCGGGAAGCCGTAGGTGGAGAAGCCCTTGATCTGCGCGAAGCAGCGCTCTGCGAAATCCGCCGGGTAGCCGCGGCCGGTCATGCCGCCCACGAACTTCTGCTCGAAGCCGCCGATCGTGCCGACATGCCGGAACGTCGCCATCGCCCGGCGCAGCCCGTCGGCCTCGGCCGGGGTGAAGCCCGCCGCCGTGATGGCGATCTGCATCGCGTGCTCCTGGAACAGCGGCACGCCGTAGGTTTTTTTCAGGACCTCCTTCAGCTCGTCCGCATCGCCGTGGGCGGGGTCGGGGGACGGATAGACCACCGGCTCCTGCCCCGACCGCCGCCGCAGGTAGGGATGGACCATGTCGCCCTGGATCGGACCCGGGCGCACGATCGCCACCTGGACGACGAGGTCGTAGAATTCCTTCGGCTTGAGGCGGGGCAGCATCGACATCTGCGCCCGGCTCTCGACCTGGAACACGCCGACGGAATCGGCCTTCGCCAGCATCGCGTAGGTGTCGGGATCCTCCCGGGGCAGGTCGGCCAGGGTCTCGTAGAAGACGCCGTGGTCCTTCTCCAGAAAATCGAGACCGCGCTTGAGGCAGGTCAGCATGCCGAGCGCCAGCACGTCGACCTTCATCAGGCCGATCGCGTCGATGTCGTCCTTGTCCCACTCGATGAAGGTGCGGTCCGCCATGGCGCCGTTGCCCACCGGCACGGTCTCGTCCAGGCGCCCGCGGGTCAGGATGAAGCCGCCGACATGCTGCGACAGGTGGCGGGGGAAGCCGATCAGCTGGTGCGCGAGGTCGAGCGCCTGCCGGAGCACCGGGTTGTCGGGGTCGAGGCCGGCCTCGCGCACGTGCTTGTCCGGCACGTCCTTGCCCCAGGAGCCCCAGACCGTGTCGGCGATCGCCGCGGTCACGTCCTCGGTGAGCCCTAAGACCTTGCCGACCTCTCGGATCGCCATGCGTGGGCGATAGTGGATCACCGTGGCGCAGAGGGCGGCGCGCGCCCGCCCGTAGCGGTCGTAGAGGTGCTGGATCACCTCCTCCCGGCGCGCGTGCTCGAAATCGACGTCGATGTCGGGGGGCTCGCCCCGGTTCTCGGAAATGAACCGGGCGAACAGCAGCCGGTGCTTGGACGGGTCCACGGCGGTGATGCCGAGGCAGAAGCACACGGCGGAATTGGCCGCCGAGCCGCGCCCCTGGCACAGGATCCCCCGGCTCCGGGCGAACTCGACCACGTCGAACAGGGTCAGGAAGTAGCGGGCGTAGTCCAGCTTGGCGATGAGCCGCAGCTCCTCGCCGAGCGTCGCCCCGACCGAGGCCGGGACGGCACCGGCATAGCGCCAGCGCGCCCGCTCCCAGGTCTTCTCCTCCAGGTATTCCTGGGCCGTGCGCCCGGGGGGCACCGGCTCGTCGGGATACTCGTAGTGCAGCTGCGACAGGCAGAAGGTGCAGGCCTGCGCGATCTCGACCGTGCGGGCGAGCGCCTCCGGATGGTCGGCGAACAGCCGGGCGATCTCGGAGGCCGGCTTCAGGTGGCGCTCGGCGTTGGCCTCCAGCCGATAGCCGGCCTCCCCGATCCGGCAGCGCTCGCGGATGCAGGCCACCACGTCCTGGAGCGGGCGCCGGTCGGGATGGTGGTAGAGCGCATCCGAGACCGCGACCATGGGCGCCCCGTAGGTCTCCCCCAGCTCGGCGAGGAGGCCGAGGCGGCGGCGCTCGTCGCCGCGCCGCGCGTGGCTCGCCCCGAGCCAGGTCCGGCCCGGGGCGGCCGCGGCCAGGGCTTCGAGCCGGCCCAAAAAACCGTCCGGGGGGCGCGGGCGCCGGCCCGGCGGGATCGCGATGAACATCTGCCCCTCGGCGGCCTCCAGCATCTCGGCGAAGGAGAACCGGCAATCCCCCTTGCGGCTGCGCCGGTTGCCCCGGGTGAGTAGCCGGCAGAGGCGGCCCCAGGCCTGCCGGTCCACCGGATAGGTCACGGCCTCGAACCCGTCCTCGGTGACGAGGCGCACGCCCGGCAGGACGCGGATCGCCACGCCCTCCGCCTTGAGGGCCTGGGCCGCCGCATGGGCCCGCACCACTCCGGCCACAGTGTTGCGGTCGGCGACCCCGATCGCGGCGAGCCCGTAGGCCGCGCCTTGCACGACGTATTCCTGCGGATGCGAGGCGCCGCGTAAAAACGAAAAATTCGTGGTCAGGGCGAGCTCGGCGTAGGCGGGATCGCTCACGGGAACACCCCGTGGACGAACCACGCGGCCGGCCGGCCGGGGGCGTGCGGCCCGTCGCGGTAGAGCCAGAGCCGGCGGCCGGCCTCGCACTCGACCCGGTAATAGTCCCGGGCCTGGCCGGGGGCGCCCCCGTTCGCCGCATCGGCGTCCCTGTCGGCGGCGGGCGCGCCGGGCGTGTGCCACCACTCGGCCGCGATCCGCTCCGGCCCCTCGGCATGGACGATGGCGTGGATCCGGGCGCGCCAGCGGAAGCGCCGGGGCGGTCCCTCGGGCACCGTGGAGAGCACGTCGAGGGCGGCCTCGCCCCGGGGGAACAGCACCAGGGGCCGGGGCGGGAGGTGGTCGGGCCAGTGCGTCGGGTCCGCGGTCCACGGGCGGGTGTGGCCGGCCCGCTCCGGGATGTGGCTCGCCCGCGCCCCGAGGCGCAGGAGCGGCCGGCCGAGGCGCTGCGCCAGGGCGTCGGCCAGGACGCCGATCTCGTCCCCCTGGGGCGGCGCCTCGAGATCGGTCTGGCGGGCCGTCATGGGCCCGGTCACCGTGACGGTGAGCGCCACGGTCTCGAAGCCGAAGCCGGCGTCGAGAGCCGCCCCGAGGCGGTCGAGGCGCAGGGAGACCAGGGTGGCGACGCGCTCGGGACAGCGCTCGGGCCGGGACAGGCCGAGATCGAGGGCGCGCGTCATCCCGTCGACCCGGTGCAGGACGAGGCGCAGGGCGCAGGCGCCGACCCCATCGCGCTCCAGCCGGGGGGCGATCTCTGCCATCAGCAGCCGGGCGGTGACGACGATGTCCGATTGCCGGCCGATCGGGTCGAGGAAGCCCCGGGCGGCCCGGTACGCGGCCTCCTCGGTGAGCGGCGCCAGGGGTTCGGGCCGGCGGCCCATCGCCTGGTCGAGGCGCAGCAGCAGGGCCTCGCCGAAGCGGCGGGCCAGCGGCCCCCGGGCGAGGGCGTCGATCTCGCCGACCCGGCGCAGGCCGAGCCGCCTCAGGCCCGAGACCGTGCCGGGATCGAGGCGCAGGGCCTCCACGGGCAGCCCCCCCAGGGCCTGGGCGGCCCCGCCGGGGGGTACGACCACCCGGTCGGCGGCGCCGAAGCGGGCCAGCGCGAAGGCGCCGCCGGGGGTGTCGGCCAGCGCGATCCGGGCGGGGATCTTCGACCGGGCGAGACGCCCGGCGAGGTCGTCCACGAGGGGGCCCTCGCCCCCGCGCAGGTGGCTCGCCCCGGCGACGTCGATGTAGAACCCGTCCGCCGCCTCGGCCGGCCCGAACGGCGCCACGCCGGGGGCGTAGCCCTCCGCCCAGCGGCAGAGCCGCAGCAGCGCCGCCCGGTCGGCTTCGGGATCGGCGGGGTAGACCTGGAGCGGCACGCCGATCCGCGCACGGACCCGGCCCAGGAGTTCGCCTTGCCTCAAGCCGAGGGCGCCCGCCTCCGGGTCGAGGGCGAGGAGCCGCAGGCCGCCGGGCCCCTCGGCCGCCACCGCGAGCGGGCCCCGGTCAGGCGCAAGACCGGCCCGCCGCAGCCGCGTCACGGGCCAGTGGCTCAGGCAGACGCAGACGATGCGCGGCATGGTCCCACTCCAGAAGCCAGTCGCCGCCGCGGCCGTTGCGGCAGCGATCGAGGCGCGCCCGCCAGCGCGGGTTGTCGAGGGTGCCGAACCGGTCCCGGGCGGCCGGAGCCGAGGCGATCCGCCAGCGAGTGGCGGCGCCGTTGGGCAGCCCGGCCTCGGCGGGCCGCAGGATCAGCACGAGCGGCGGCCCGTCGCCCTCCGTGCCCCCTTCGGCGGCGAGCTGCAGGCGCCGGCCCGGCTTCAGCGGCAGGCCGTCCTGGATCAGGCCGACGAGGACCGACAGGGTGCGGGCGTGAAGCGCCGCCTCGAGCGCGCGGAACACCTCCGCGTCGCCGCCCGCTTCCAGCAGCAGCAGCCGGGCCGGATCCAGGCCGAGGCCGGCCAGGCCGTGCCCGTGGGGCAGGGGCTGGTTCGGGGCGGCGGCGATCAGCGCCGCGCCTTGCGTGCGGGCGAGCCGGGCGGCACAGAGCGCCAGGGCGAAGCCCAGGGCCGCGATCGCGTCCGCGGGCTCCGCCGGGGCGATCTCGTGCGGCGGCCCGAGCGCCAGGCCGCCGCCGGGCAGGTGCGCGTCGATCGCCGGCAGATCCAGGGGCAGGACCGGCGGCGGGGCCGCCGGACCGCTCGACGCGGACAGGCGCGCACGCAGGGCCGCCAGCCGCTCCCGGGGGCTGCCCGGCGTGGGATCCCGCCCGGTCTGGTTCGCAGGGTCCAGCCCCATCTCCGCGTGCTCCGGTCATGCCGGACGATAAGAACATAACAGGAACATGTTCAAACCGTTTCAGCGGGTCGCCCGAATCGGACGCCGGGCCAGCGGCTTGGCCTGTGGATGATTGTGGACGCCTGTGGAATCGGCCGTCCCGCCCGCGACCAAAGCCACGGTTGACCGAGCCCGCGAGCCGAGACCACAGTCGTGTGCCGCGCCAGACGCGGCCGACACGGTCCGAGCATGCGCCCAGCCCTCGCCTTGACGATCCTGCTCGCCCTCTCCGGAGCGGCCCTCGCCCAGCAGCCGCCCGACCCCGACCC
>NZ_VRVG01000062.1:0-31217 GCF_008040085.1 Methylobacterium sp. WL7
CCTTCGGGGGCCACCCTCCCCCGCAGAGGGGGGAGGGGGAGATGCGTGTTTCCGGCCCACGCCCTCGCTGCGAAATCAAAGGCGTGCCGTTCGACATGGGTCAGTTGACATGACGGCGCCCCTCGCCACGGCCGATCCCGCAACCTCGTCCCAAAAAAACGCCGGCATGGGCCGGCTGGATGCGGTCGGCTACCTGATCTGCCTCGGCGGCATCGTCCGGCGCGAGTTGCTGCGCTTCTTCAATCAGAAGGAGCGGTTCTTCTCGGCGTTGGTCCGGCCGCTGGTGTGGCTGTTCATCTTTGCCGCGGGGTTCCGCAACACCCTCGGGGTCTCGATCGAGCCGCCCTACCAGACCTACGTGCTCTACGAGGCCTACGTGGTGCCGGGTCTCGCCGTGATGATCCAGCTGTTCAACGGCATGCAATCGTCGCTCTCCATGGTCTACGACCGCGAGGTCGGCTCCATGAAGGTGCTGCTGACGTCGCCGTATCCGCGCTGGCTGCTGCTGTTCGCCAAGCTGATCGCCGGCGTCTCGGTGTCGATCGTGCAGGCCTACGCGTTCCTGGCGGTGGCATATTTCTGGGAGACCGACATCCCGCCGCTCGGGTACCTCACGGCGCTCCCGGCTTTCCTGGCCTCGGGGCTGATGCTGGGGGCGATCGGCCTGTTCCTGTCGTCGCTGGTCCGCCAGCTCGAGAACTTCGCCAGCGTGATGAACTTCGTGATCTTCCCGATGTTCTTCGCCTCGTCGGCGCTCTACCCCCTGTGGCGGATCCGGGAATCTTCGGAAACGCTCTACTGGATCTGCGAGTTGAACCCGTTCAGCCACGCGGTCCAGCTCGTGCGCTTCGCCCTCTACCTCCAGTTCGAACCGGTCGCCTGCGCGGTCGTGGTCGGCGTGACCCTCGCCTTCTTCGGCATGGCGGTCGTCGCCTACGATCCGGGCCGCGGCATCATGGCCCGGCGCGGCGGCCCGGCCGGCGACGCCACCTAGGGCCGCGTGCCGGATAGCGTACCCGGCCTGCGACCCTATCTCCTTATGACCGCGTGATGATTTCGGAAGACCGCTTTCCACCTTCCGCATCATGCCCCGACGGAACCCGCCCGATGCATAGCCTCGCCCGCCTCCTCGTCCCGGCCTTCGGGCTCGCCCTGATGACGGGCCCCGCGCTCGCGCAGCCCAGGCAGGACCCGGACTGGCCCTGCGTGCAGCGCAAGGTCGCGACCCTCAGCCCGGGGCAGTTCTGGACCGGGCCGGACATCGCCGCGGCCGGCGACTGGGGCAGCGACAACGACGCGGCGGTGCTGGCGCAGAAGATCGCGTCCCGGCGCACCGAGCTGTCCGAGGTCGGCCCGCTGCTCGATGGGTTCGTCGGCAAGCTCGGCGCCGACAAGGATGCCCGGGCCAAGTCCCTGACCCACGTCTACGCGGGGGTGTTCGAGGTCATCAACGGCGAGCGCGACAAGATCATGGGCGGCATCGCGCGCTACGCGCAGGGGCAGCGGCGCATGGCCGAGCGGATCCGCGACGAGGCCGACAAGATCAGCCAGACCAAGGACGCGCCCAGCGCCACGGACGCCACCGAGTTGCCGAAGGACCAGTCCGAGATCGAGACCAAGTTCGCCTGGGACCGCCGCATCTTCCAGGAGCGCAGCCAGTCGCTCACCTACGTCTGCGAGGTTCCGCAGCTTCTGGAGCAGCGCCTCGGCGAGGTCGCCCGCCTGATTCAGGCCCGGCTCTGAGGGGCGGCCGCGGATGGGATGCGGGCATTGCCTAATTATCCCGTCCGGTTTGCCGAATGATCCCTAAGTCGCTGAAATCGTTATCGAAACTGTTGCTGTCAAACCACGTGCGTCGACGTTCGAGTTCGGTATTTCCCAAAGGTTGCTGAAACACGGCGCGCGTGGTGTTCAATCAATTGTGTCCTTTTCCTTCACCCGCCAAGAGTGACGCCAAGCTCGGCTGAAACGAGCGTGGGTTCACGGCAAGGGGTTTGGGATGTCATTGAGGGGGCTTCGGAGCAGCCTGATCGCGTCGGCGTCGGTTCTGGGTGGGGCGATGCTGCCCTCGGCCGCGCAGGCTCAGAACGCCGTGACGCTGGGCGAGATCAGCGTCGTCTCGACCTCGCCGGTGGGTTCGGGCGGCGGCAACTCGAGCCGCGTGCAGAACCTCAACGGCCCGGGTGGGCTGGAGCCGGCCGGCTCGGCGCCGCCGCCGATCGGCCCGGTCCGCCTCCGGGGCAGCGAGCAGCCGCTCTACAAGATCCCCAGCACGGTCGAGACCGTCACCGCCAGCGACATCACGGTCGACCGCGGCACCGACAACGTCGTGGCGACCCTCGCCCGCCGCACGCCCGGCCTCAACCTGTCCGACTCGCAGGGCAATTCGAACCGCCCCGACGTGACCTATCGCGGCTTCACCGTCTCGCCGGTCCAGGGCGTGCCGCAGGGCCTGGCCGTGTACCAGAACGGCGTGCGCATCAACGAGGCCTTCGGCGACACCGTCAACTTCGACCTGATCCCGCCGCAGGCGATCCAGCGGATCGACGTCGTCACCGGCAACCCGGTCTTCGGCCTCAACGCGCTGGGCGGCGCGGTCAACATCCAGATGAAGAACGGCTTCACCTGGCAAGGCACCGAGATCACCGCGTTCGGCGGCTCCGACGCCCGCACCGCCGGCTACGTCGAGTACGGCAAGGTCTCGGGCCCGTGGAGCGTCTACTTCACCGGCGACGGCCTGAACGACCGCGGCTGGCGCTACGAGAGCCCGAGCACGATCGGCCGGCTCTACGGCGACGTCGGCTACCGCTCGCAGGATTCCGAGTTCCACCTGATCGGGCTCGCCGCCCGCAGCTTCTTCGGCGCCGCCGCCGCCACGCCGGTGGACTTCAGCCACCGCGACCCGCGGTCGATCTTCACCTACCCGCAGACCAGCACCACCGAAGTCGGCACGATCCAGCTCACCGGCCGGGTCGACGTGTCGCCGACCTGGGACCTGGCCGGCAACGCCTATTTCCGCCGCTTCAGCCAGACCTACGTCGACGGCAACGACGGCAACTTCGAGAACTGCAGCACCCGCTCCAGCTTCCGCGGCAACCTCTGCTTCGAGGACGACGGCTTCAGCCCGGGCGCCGGCCAGTCGCAGCTCGCCTTCCGCAACCAGTTCCTGATCCTCGGCCAGCAGAACCAGCGCGTCCCGTTCCGGTCCGGCATCCCGTACGGCACCCTCGACGTGACCAAGACGGAGGCCACGGGCTTCGGCGGCTCGCTCCAGGCGGCCAACCGCGACCGGGTGTTCGGCCTGCCCAACACCTTCCTGGTCGGCGGCAGCATCGATGCGGCCAACTACTCGTTCAAGTCGTCCAGCACCCTCGGCGTGATCAACCCGAACCTGTCGATCACCACCGATCCGAGCAACCCCTATTACGGCACCATCCCGGGCCTCGGCACGCCGCAGCTCCGCACCGCCGGCGCCCTCGGCATCGCGCCGAGCTCGGTCAACGGCTCGAACCTCTACATGGGCCTCTACACCCTTGACACCCTGGACGTGACCGACCGGCTGTCGCTCACGGCGGGCGCGCGGCTCAACTTCGCCCGCATCCAGAGCGAGGACCTGACCGGCTTCTCGCCGGACGTGACCGGCACCCATTACTACAACAAGATCAACCCGGTCGCCGGCCTGACCTACCGCTTCACCGACGCGCTGAACCTCTACGGCAGCTATTCGGAATCGAACCGCGCGCCGACGCCGCTGGAACTGGCCTGCTCCAACCCGGACCGGCCGTGCCTGCTGCCGAACTCGCTGGTGGCCGACCCGCCGCTCAAGCAGGTCACCGGGCGGACCTACGAGGTCGGCTTCCGCGGCGCGCTGCCGAACACCTATGACGGCGGCGTCATCAGCTACAAGATCGGCGCCTTCCGCACCGACCTGTCGAACGACATCCTGTCGCTCGCCACCCCCGGCAACACCGCCCGCGCCTACTTCGTGAACGTGCCCTCGACCCAGCGTCAGGGCATCGAGGTCGGCAGCGAGTACACGGCCGACTACCTCCGGGTCTACGCCAACTACGCCCTGATCGACGCCACCTTCCAGTTCAACGGCACCCTGTCCTCGCCCAACAATCCGCTCGCGGATGACGGCGCGATCAACGTCCGCAAGGGCAACGTCGTGCCGCTGGTGCCGACCCACCAGTTCAAGGCCGGCTTCGACTACTTCGTCACCCCGAACTGGCAGTTCGGCGTCTACCTCCAGGCCTTCTCGGCGTCCTACTTCCGCGGCGACGAGTCGAACCTGAACCGCAAGCTGCCGCCCTACTACGTCCTGAACTTCCAGACGAAGTACCAGGTCACCAAGAACCTCGAGCTGTTCGGCCTGGTCACCAACCTGACCAACAACCGCTACGCCACGTTCGGCACCTTCGCCGAGCCGGGCGCGGTGGCCGGCAACCTGCGGATCACCGACCCGCGGACCACGACGCTGTCGCAGCCGCTCTCGATCTACGGCGGCATCCGCTACGCCTTCGGCGCCGACCCGGTGCCGATGTCGGCCGAGCCGATCATCCGCAAGTACTGAATCCCGGAAGTACTGAAGCCGGGAAGTTCTCAAGCCGGGAAGTACTGACGCTGTCGAAGGCGTCGGGCCAGGGCGCTCCGCGCGGTCTTCGGACCGGGTGGGGCGCCCTTGGCGTTTTCAGCTCCCCGCCCGACGCCGGCCGTGCGGCCTCACGTCTCAGGAACGGGCCCCGGCGCCCCGCGTCTCATCCGGGAGCGCCAGAGGCGGCGGCCGGTCCTCGATCCGGCGACCCGCCTCCGAACCTGCGCGAACGATTTGGAGACACGCCTCGATGATGATGAGATTCGCCTTCGCAGCCCTGGCCCTCGCGGCCGCCACGCCGGCCTGGGCGACCCCGTGCGCCGACGAGGTGTCCACGCTGCAGAAGCGCCTCGACAGCGCGGGCGCCGCCGCTGTGACCGGCACGACGCCCCCCGGCGGCACGACCTCGTCGCATTCCGACAAGGCGCTCGCGACCCCGCCGGCCCTCACCAAGGGCGACGCCGACGTGAAGCCGACCGCCTCCGGCGTCGAGGAGGCGAAGAAGCTCGTCGCCAAGGCCGCCGCCGAGGACAAGGCCGGCAACGCCGAGGCCTGCCGCAACACGATCATGCAGGCCAAGGAAAAGGCCGGCGCCCTCCCGTAGGGTTTTTCGGGACGCCGGATACCTCGTCGGGACAGTTCCCCCCGCGACCTCGTCCCGGGATGCGTCCGCCCAGCCGGGGCTTCGATGGACCCGTTCCGGAGGCATGGTGTCTCCGGACGGGCTCCGTCGAGGCGGAACGTTCTTCGATCGGTTGCCCGATGGCCTCCGCAGCGTCGTAGGCTGCACCGGCAGCATGGCATCAGCGGTGTCGGATCGAGGCCCGTGTCGCGGGAAAATCCCGATCGCACACGCCGCCCGGCACCGCGCCACGTTCCGGTTTCTTTACTTCGTCGCGCGATGGCTGATCCGCCCGGGCCGTGTTGCCCGAGAGGGGCAACGTCATGATCTCGTCGCGTGCCAAGCATCGGGTGTTCGCGTCCGGCTTCCGCGCGATCCAGGCGTTCGGCGCTGATCGCTGGCTGGCTCCGGCCGCCCGCGGCCTCGGGGTGATCCTGACCTTTCACCACGTCAGCCCGGATCCGGTGCCGGCCTTCGCGCCGAACCGGCTCCTCAGCATCACCCCGGATTTCCTGGATCTCACCCTGCGCGAACTCGACGCGCGCGGCTTCGACATCATCGGGCTCGATGCGGTGCCGGAACGGCTGGCCGCCCGGGATTACGGTCCGCCCTTCGCGGTCCTGACCTTCGACGACGGATACCGTGACAATGTCGAGCACGCCCGCCCGGTGCTCGAGCGGCACGGCGCCCCCTGGACCCTGTTCGTGGCGAGCGGCTTCGCCGACCAGCGCGGGCGCCTGTGGTGGATCGAGCTGGAGCGGGCGATCGCGCGTCTCGACCGGGTACGGATCGACATCCACGGCCGCAGCCTCGATCTGCCGGCCCGCAACCCGCAGGAGAAGGCCCTGGCCTTCGAGGCGCTCTACCGCGACCTGCGCCGCGGCAGCGAGGCCGCGCTTCTCGACCGGATCGCCGACCTGTGCCGGCAGGCTGGCCTCGCACCGGGCAGGATCGCACCCGAACTGTGTCTGTCGTGGGATGAATTGCGGGCGCTGGGCCGTGACCCGGCGGTGACGTTCGGGGCGCACACGGTCAGCCATCCGATGCTCGCCAAGCACGATACGGCGACCGTCGCCCGCGAGATCGCCGAGAGCCGCGCCCGGATCGAGGCCGAGCTCGGCCGCGAGATCCGGCATCTGTCCTACCCAGTCGGCGACCCGACCTCGGCCGGCCCCCGAGAATTCGCCCTCGCCGCGGATCAGGGTTTCGCCACCGCGGTGACGACGAGACCCGGCCATCTGTTCGCCGACCATGCCGGGCATCTGCGCGCCCTACCGCGGGTCTCGATCAACGGCTGCCACCAGTCGCGGGCGGCGCTGGCGGGATTGCTGTCCGGCGTCCCGTTCCTGGCCTGGAACCGCGGGCGGCGCCTCAACGTCGCCTGACCGGATCGCTCATGCGATATCTGCCGGTAACGTGTCGTGCGGATCGTGCGCCGCCAAGCCAAGCGGCCGGAAGTGACGGACGTTACGCGTCAGGATCGTCCAGCCGCGACATAGCGCCGTCGCGCCGATGGCGAGGTCCGCCATGCCGGGGGCATGGCCTTCTCGCCTGGCCACGTCGGACAGGCGGCCGATACACCGGGCGATCTCGAGATCGATCGGCAGAATCTGAGCGCTGTAGAGGTGCAGCAGCGTCTCCAGCCAATCCGACAGACGCGCCGCCTTGCGAGAAGCGCCATCCCGGCGGCATTTGGCGATACCGTCCTCGATTTCGGCGATGGTGATCACCGAAAGGTGCAGGCTGGCGCTGTTTCGGTGCATCCAGGCGATCAGGTCGTCGGCCGGGATCGCCTTGGTTGGTGCGGCCGCCGAAAGGACATTGGTATCGACGAGGTACACAGGCGTCAGAGATCGATTCTTCTCAGCGCACCGGATCGCGGCGGAAGATCCTCCGTTTCGAGAGGCGCGGCCATCAGGAGCCGGCCGAAGGATGGGACCTGCGAAAGCCGTTGCCACTCTTCGAAGCTGAGCAGCACGGCCTCGGGCCGGCCATGGCGTGTGATGACGGAGGGTTGGCCCTGCCGGGCCTTGTCGATGACGGCCGAGAGCGTCGCCTTGGCGTCCCGCAACTGGATTTCCCGCATCCGACCCTCCACGACGACATCGGCATCGTAGGGGTGGGGATCGGCGCCGGCAACGCTGCTTGAAAGTCCTCAGCGCCGGCGGCGATGCCGGTAGCCGGTCGAGAACGAGGCGTATTGCCGGCCGCCCCGCCGCGAGCGGTACCGGCCGCGGCGGCCGGCCGCCGCCTCGACGGCCTCGTCCGCCTGGGGCAGCGCCTCGGCCAGGGCCGGGGCGGCGGCCGCGTCGGCCGAGGCGTAGCCGCCCGCCACGTTCTTGGCGGCCGGGCCGAACATCGCCAGGCACTGGTTGTAGGCCAGATCGTTCTTCAGCCGCTCGCACTCCCCGATCGAACGCGGCGTGCCCTGCGCCAGGGCGGAGCACGGCGCGAGCAGCACGGCGAGTGCGGCCAGATGCTTGAGGCGCATGGGCAAGCGATACACGGACGGGTCTCGGTTTCGGATCCGAGGCTTCTGCCGGCCGAGTGCGGCGAAATCGAGGGGTCCGGTTAACGGTCCGGACGCTCCATCCAGCGGATCAGCGGCATCAGCGGAAAGATCCACGCGATTCCGAGGATTGAATAGAGCACGGCCTGGATCGCCGCCGGGGTCTCGGCGATGCGGCTGTCGGCCAAGGCCATCGCCAGCGGCCCGTACAGGCAGACGAAGGCCAGCATCGCGACCGTGCCGATCAACGTGCGGGTGCGGCGGCGCATCATGGTTATCCGAAGCCCTGTCTCTCCCTGTGGTGAGACGGCTATCGCCCGTCGGCCCGGTTGGCAACGCGCGCAGCGCCGCGGGCTGCGGCGCCGCCGACGTTGCCCGCGTCCCGCGCTTCCCCTAACGCGTCGCGAGGGCCGGGACATCCGGGCCGACCGCGGAAGGGATGCGCGTGGTGATGAGAGTCTCGGGCGAGCAGCGATCGGGAGCCGTGCGGACCTGGCTCTACCTGATGGCGGCCCTCGTGGTCGCCATGGTGGCGGTCGGCGGCGCGACCCGCCTGACCGGTTCCGGCCTGTCGATCACCGAGTGGCGCCCCGTGACCGGGATCGTGCCGCCCCTGTCGGAGGCGGACTGGACCGCCGAGTTCGCCAAGTACAAGGACACGCCGCAATACAACATCCTCAACCAGGGGATGGGCCTGTCGTCGTTCAAGGTGCTGTACGGCTGGGAATGGGGCCATCGCGTGCTCGGGCGGCTGATCGGCCTCGTGTTCTTCCTGCCGCTGGTCGTGTTCTGGTGGCGCGGCATGATCGGCCGGCGCCTCGGCCTCGGGCTGCTCGGCCTCGGGATCCTCGGCGGCCTCCAGGGGGCGATCGGCTGGATCATGGTCGCGTCGGGGCTCCAGCCCGGCATGACCGCGGTGGCACCGCTGAAGCTCGCCCTGCACCTGACGACCGCCAGCCTGATCCTGGCCGGGCTGGTCTGGCTGGCGGCCGGCCAGCGCAGCGACGCGGCCGATCCCGCCCCCGGCCGCATCCGCCGGGTCGCCGCGCTGCTGCCGGCCCTGGTCCTGGTGCAGATCTTCCTCGGCGGCCTGGTCGCCGGGTCGCATGCCGGCCTCGTCTACAACACGTGGCCGGACATGGACGGCGCCCTCGTCCCGCCGGTGGACAGCCTGTTCGCGATCCGGCCCTGGATCGAGAACTTCGTCGACAACCACGCCCTGGTCCAGTTCGACCACCGGGTCAGCGCCTACCTGCTCGTGGTGGTCGCGCTCCTGCACGCGGTGGACGCGCGGATGACCGGTTCGGCCGGCGCGGCCGGGCGTGCCGCCGGCGTCGCGGCCCTGTCCCTGGCCCAGGCCGGCCTCGGCATCGCCACCCTGCTGCTGGCGGTGCCGCTCTGGGCCGCGCTGGCCCATCAGGTCCTGGCGATGGCCGTGCTGACCATGGCGGTGGTCCACGCCCGGCTGAGCCGCGGCACCGGACTCGTCCGCCGCCCGGCCCGGGAACCGGTGCTCGGCTTCGAGGGCTTGGTGGGTCGCGGCGCCTGATCAGGGCTGCGGCGCCACCGCCACGCACAACAAGTCTTTCACCACGCGGCAATAGAACCTTGGGATAAACGCCCCGTCAGCACTTTGCATAGGGAACGGTTGAGCCATCTTAAGCTTTAGGCTGCAGGCGTAGCAGGAGGCTTCATGATGTCTCTCGCGGAGGATGGTCGCCCGCTGACCCTGACGTGGCACTACACGCCGCGCGAGATCGTGGCGGACGGGGTGATCCACGGCCTCGGGGTGGTCTTCGGCCTCGCCGGCGCGGCGGCGCTGGTGGCCACGGCGCTCACGGCGCATCTCGGATTCGGCGAGCGGGCCGCGGTGGTGCTGTACGCCACCGCCCTGGTGCTGATGCTCGGCGTCTCCGCGGTCTACAACCTGTACCCGGTCAGCCCGCGGAAATGGCTCCTGCGCCGGGCCGACCACGCGCTGATCTACCTGATGATCGCCGGGACCTACACGCCCCTCGTCGCCCTGGTCGGCTCCGGCATCCGCGCCTACCTGCTGCTGGCGGTGATCTGGCTGGTCGCCCTGGTCGGGATCGCGGTGAAGCTGTTCCTGCCCGGCCGGTTCGACCGGCTCTCCATCGCCCTCTACCTGCTGCTCGGCTGGAGCGGCCTGCTCGCCTACGAGTCGGTGATCGCCGCCCTCCAACCCACCGCCCTGTGGCTGCTGGCGATCGGCGGGCTGCTCTACTCGGTCGGCGTCCTGTTCCACGTCTGGCGGACCCTGCCGTTCCAGAACGCGATCTGGCACGGCTTCGTGCTCGCGGCCACGGCCTGCCATTACGGCACGATCTGGGCCAGCCTCAACGGCCTGCCACTGACGTGAATTGATCCACAGCAGTAAAACTCCGCTTACCTTTCCGTCGAAAAGGCCCATCCAGACGGAGACCGTTTAAGTTTACTGCGACGGTGGCTGCACCACACTCTCGGGACTGTTATTCCCGGGAGCGATACCGTGGCTGTGAAGCCGAGCGACACCCGAATCCCCCAACGCCACCGCGTCCTGCACGTGTTCCGCGCGCCGGTCGGGGGCCTGTTCCGGCACGTGATGGACCTCGCCCGCCTCCAGGCGGCGTCGGGCCACGCGGTCGGGATCGTCTGCGACACGTCCACCGGCGGCGAGCGTGCCGCCCGGGCCCTCGCCGAGTTGAGCCCGTGCCTCGAACTCGGCCTCGTCCGGATCCCGATGCGGCGCAACCCGCACCTGTCGGACTGGACCTGCTTGCGGGCGGTCACCCGCCGGGCGGCGGAGGTCGGCGCCACCGTGCTGCACGGCCACGGCGCCAAGGGCGGCGCCTACGCCCGCCTGGCCTCCGCCACCGCCATCCGGGCCTACACGCCGCATGGCGGCAGCTACAATTACCGGCCCGGGAGCGCGCTCCACCGCACCTACATGGCCGCCGAGGCGGTGCTCGCCCGCAGGACTGACGCGTTCCTGTTCGAGAGCGAGTACGTCGCCGGCCGGCACCGGACCTTCGTGGGCGGCCCGGAGCAGGTGACCCGGATCGTGCACAACGGCATCGCCGACGCCGAGTTCGCCCCGGTCCCCCTGGCCGAGGATGCCGCGGACCTGCTCTATGTCGGCGAATTGCGCGAGGCGAAGGGCCTGCCCTTCCTGCTCGAAGCCTTGGTCCGGCTGCGCGCCGAGGGCCGGGCGCTGCGTCTGCTCATGGTCGGCTCCGGCCCGGATGCCGAGAGCCTGCGCACCATGGTCGAGCGGCTCGGCCTCTCGGACGCGGCCGCGTTCGAGCCACCGCAGGCGATCCGGTCGGTTCTGGCCCGGGGCCGGATCCTGGTCGTGCCGTCGCTCGCGGAATCGCTGCCCTACGTCGTGCTCGAGGCCGCGGCCGCCTCGCAGCCCCTGGTCGCCACCCGGGTCGGCGGCATCCCGGAGATCTTCGGGCCGATGGCGGGCGACCTCGTCCCGTCCCGCGACGCCGGGGCGCTCGCCGGCGCGATCCGTCAGGTGCTCGACGAATCCCCGGACGTGCTGACGGCGCGGGTCCGGGCGCTCAGCGAATCGATCCGCCAGCGGTTCTCGCTGGAGCGGATGGGGGCCGATGTGGTGTCGGGCTATGCCGCGGCGTTCCAGGCACGCGCGGACCGCCTCGGCGTCGAAGCCGGGAAGGTCGCGCAGGCCCGCACGGCGTAGAGGCCCTCGCGGACGGCCCCGCGTTTAGGATTTGCTATCAGGCTCGGATGCAAGAGTTTCCGTCTAAAGCCTGATCTGTTTCCAAAGTCCCGAAATAGATCAGGCGCCTATAGGCCGGGGGACATCGCCCCGGAGGAGCCGTTCGATGAGCGCGTTCGACATCCGCGATCTCCTTGAGGCCACCGGACCGCGCGACGGCCGGGCCGCGCTCGAGCCCGGCGACGGCGCGTCGTCGCCGGCCCTGGGCCCGGCCGCAATCTCGCCGGTGGTCGTGGCCGGCCTGGTGCGAGCCCTGGAATTCGGCCTGATCTTCAGCCTCGGCGCGCTCCTTCACCTGCTGATGCTGCGCGGCCGGGTACCGTTCGGGCTGAGCTATGCCGGCGCGATCGCCCTGGTCGCCGGCCTCATGATGGCGCTGACCCAGGCCTCCGGCGGCTACCGCATCGCCGCCTTCCGGACCTTCGCCAAGGCCGCGATCCGGCTGATCGCGGCCTGGTCGATGACCTTCCTGATGGTCGCGGCCATCCTGGTCCTCGCCAAGGTAGCCGACCATTACTCGCGCCTGTGGCTCGCCACCTTCTACGGCACCGGCCTCGCGGCGTTGCTGGCCGGACGTTTCGCCCTGTCCCGGGTGATCAACCGGCAGACCCGCGCCGGCCGCTTCGACCGCCGCACCGCCATCGTGGGCGGCGGCAAGCCCGCCGAGGACCTGATCGCCGCGCTGGAAGCCCAGAGCGAGAGCGGCATCCGCATCGTCGGCGTGTTCGACGACCGCAACGCCGACCGGTCCGCCGACCAGGTGGCCGGATACCCGAAGCTCGGCAACGTCGACGACCTGGTCGCCTATGCCCGGCAAGCCCGGCTCGACCTGATCGTGTTCACGATCCCGATCACCGCCGAGGCGCGGATCCTCCAGATGCTCGCCAAGCTCTGGGTGCTGCCGATCGACATCCGCCTCTCGGCCCACGCCGCCAAGCTCCGGCTGCGACCCCGGAGCTACTCGTATCTCGGTTCGGTGCCGGTGCTCGACGTGTTCGACCGGCCGATCGCCGACTGGGACGTGGTGGTGAAGGCGCTGTTCGACCGCTGCGTCGGCCTGGTCATGCTGCTCGCGCTGTCGCCGATCATGATCGCGGTGGCGCTCGCCGTCCGGCTGACGTCCCGCGGGCCGGTGCTGTTCCGCCAGAAGCGCCACGGCTTCAACAACGAGCTGATCGAGGTGTTCAAGTTCCGCTCGATGTACGTCGACCAGTGCGATGCCGGCGCGGCCAGGATGGTCACGCGCGGGGATGCGCGGGTGACGCCGGTCGGGCGGTTCATCCGCAAGACCTCGCTCGACGAGCTGCCGCAGCTGTTCAACGTGCTGAAGGGCGACCTGTCTCTGGTCGGCCCCCGCCCGCACGCGCTCCAGGCCAAGGCCGCCAACACCCTGTACGACCAAGTGGTCGACGGCTACTTCGCCCGCCACAAGGTCAAGCCCGGCATCACCGGCTGGGCCCAGGTCAACGGCTGGCGCGGCGAGACCGACACCTCCGAGAAGCTGCAGCGGCGCGTTGAGCACGATCTGTTCTATATCGAGAACTGGTCGGTCCTGCTCGACCTGCAGATCCTGATCACGACGCCGTTCGCGTTGTTCAAGACGGAGAACGCGTATTGAGGTTGGAGTTCGTAAGGCCGATCTGCGCCGATCGCTCAGCCTGAGGTGTGAGCGCGGCTTCGGCCGCGAAGCGCGACCGGGGATCCCGTTATCCCGCGTGCGGGGCCATGCGCGACGCGCTCTCCTCTCGCCCCCTCTGGCAACGGTTTACGTCGGTAAAGAATTTTATCTTCTGAGCCAGCGAAAAGCTCGGCCTTGTTCTCCAAACGGTGACTGGATCGAGGCGGCCACGCGCCGTCATCCCGGGGCCGCGCAGCGGAGCCCGGGATCCAGGGGCGCCGACGTGTCAAACGCTTGCACGGGTAGCGGTTCTGGGTTCCGGGCTCGCCTGCGGCGCCCCGGAATGACGGCGCGGGCTATTGGATATAACGAAGTCTCTGCAATCGAACGCGTCGTTCGATCGGGATCGCAGGCTCTAACCCGGTCAAAGAGCCCCGTGGGAAGATTGTATTAGCCAAGGTCGCGATTTGCCGTCGTGAGCCGAGTGTCTCGATGCTCAAGGTCACCGGGCATTCAGCGCGTGCCGCGCAAGGTCGGCGCTCGGCTCCGGGCCATGCCCGAGCAGGCGGGAGAATCGGATATGGCGACCGGCGTCCAGGTGGCGGGAACGGACATGATCGGTGCGCGTGCGTCCGGAACGCTGACGGCGGAAATCTTCTCCGACCTGGCCGCGGTCGAAGCCCTGTGGCGGCGGCTCGAGGCCGATCCGGCCAGCCTGCAGACGCCCTATCAGCGGTATGACTGGGTCTGCGCCTACCTGCGCGCGACCGGTACGGAGGCCGAGGCCCGCATCGTGGTCCTGCGGGATGCCGAGGGCCGTGCCCGCATCCTGCTGCCCCTGGTGCTCGCCCGGACAGCCGGGATGGTGGTGGCCCGGATCGTCGGCGACACGCACGCCAACTACCACATGCCGCTGTTCGCCACCCGCGACGCGGCCGCGATCTCCGCCGGGGAGGTTACCGCGGCTCTGATCCGCGTGGGACGGTCGGCCGGCATCGACGCCTACGCGCTGCAGCATCAGCCCCTGATGTGGGAGGGCGCGGCCAACCCGTTCGCGCAGGCCGGCGAGCCGGAGGCCAGCGACGCCTACGGGCTGATGCTGGGCCCCGACCCCGAGGCGACGGTGCGCCGCGTGTTCAGCGCCGACGCCCGCAAGAAGCTGCGCTCGAAGGAGAAGCGGCTGATCGAGGCCAAGGGCGCCCTGGCCTATCGCCGGGCCGAGACCGCGGAGGACGCGGCCCGGTATCTGACGGCCTTCTACGCTCACAAGGCGGTGCGGTTCGCCAGCATGGGCGTCGCCGACCCCTACGCCGACGAGGCGGTTCGCCGATTCCTGGCGGCGGCCACGTCCGGCGCCGAACCGGCGGTCGAGATCCACGTCCTGTGCCTTGCCGAGAGCGGTCGCGTGCTGGCGACCTTCGGGGGCGCCGTCAGCGATCACCGGTTCAGCGGCATGATGACGGCGTTCGATCCCGACCCGGAGATCGCCCGGTTCAGCCCGGGGGACCTGCTGCTGCAACACCTCGTCGGCGAGCAGACCGCCCGGGGCCGTCAGGGCTTCGATCTCGGCGTCGGCGAGGCGCGCTACAAGGCGAGCATCTGCGACGAGACCATCGGGCTGGTCGAGACTATCGTGCCGGTGAGCCTGCGCGGCCGGGCCTATGGGCTGATGCGGCTGGGCCTGACCCGGACGAAGCGGCGGATCAAGCGCGATCCCCGCCTCTACGCCGTCGCCGCGAAGCTGCGGACCTTGCTGCGGAGATAAAAACGGCCCGAACGGCTGTCATTGCCGTTCGGGTGAGCTGGCAGCGATGACGGACGCATCCTGGCGTGCGCTCACGCGGCGCGGAGGCGGAGCTCGGGATCCGTCGAGCCTGACTGCGCAACGTGCTCGGCCGCGCGGTCCTGCGCCACCAGGATCTGGCCGGCGCCCGCATCCTCCGCGATGGCGTAGAGGTCGGCGAGCGCCGGATCCTCGGCGGCGGCGTTCGACGCGATGATCACGGTGTCCATGTAGCCCGCCGTCAATTCGAGCAGGTCCACGGCGCCCGGCGCCGCATGAAGGCGGCAGACGACCCATCCGTAGGCCTCCGCCATGGCCTCGAAGGTCAGGCTGAGGGTGTCCGGCTCGTCGAACAGCACGTCGGCCTCGATGCGCCCGGCGGCGATCCGGT
The DNA here is from genome assembly GCF_008040085.1 of Methylobacterium sp. WL7. Taxonomy (NCBI): domain Bacteria; kingdom Pseudomonadati; phylum Pseudomonadota; class Alphaproteobacteria; order Hyphomicrobiales; family Methylobacteriaceae; genus Methylobacterium; species Methylobacterium sp. WL7. The sequence goes on from NZ_VRVG01000062.1 coordinate 15,263, forward strand.
GCAGGCCGCTGTCGCCTGCGGGCTGGATCACGTCGAGGAAGGCCGCGTCGCCCGCGATGAGATCGCTGAACCCGCGCTCGGCCGTGGCGGCATGCGGATTGTTCAGGTCGATGGTGACGAGGCTGGCCTTGCGGCCCAGCGCCCGCACCAGGGCGTCGTGCAGCGCGTTCTCGCCCGGGGACGCCTCCGTCTCCATGACGAGGATCCGGTGCCCGGAACGGTCGCCGGGCAGGCGGGAAGCGGCCCCGATCCGGGCGATGAGGGGGGCGAGGTCGTAGGCCTCGGCCGGCATCCGGGCGACGGGCGCCGGGGCGGCCGCGTCCGCGTCCTCGGACCAGTGGGCCGGGGGCATCGCCTCCGGGAAGGCGAAGGTCGGGCGCTCGAGCTCGGGCTCGCGGCGGGGGCGCCGGTCCGAGGTGTCGAACGCCGCGTCCGATTCCTTGGCGTTCCGGCTTCCCTCGGCCAGGAGCGCGCTCGCGAGCACGCCGCCCACCGCCAGCATCAGCGTCACCAGCGTCGCGAAGCTGACGATCGGCAGCTTCTTGGGGAACGAGGGGACTTCCGGGGTCACGGCGCGCGAGACGATGCGGGCATCCGCGGGCGTGGCGCTCTCGCCGTCGCGGGCGGCCGCCTCGCGGTAGCGCGACAGGTAGGATTCGAGCTGCTCGCGCTGCGCCTTGGCCTCGCGCTCCAGGGCCCGGAGCTGGATCTCGCTGGTGTTGCCCTTGACGACCACATCCTGCTGGCCGTCCACCGCGGCCTGCAGGCTCTCGACCCGGGAGCCGGCGATCTTGGCGTCGTTCTCCAGCGTGCGCGCGATGCGCTCGGCCGACGTCTTGATCTGGGCGTCGAGATCCTCGAGCTGGGCGTGCAGCTCCTTGATCCGCGGATGGGCGGGCAGCAGCGTGCGGGACTCCAGCGCCAGCTGCGTCCGGACGGCGATCCGGTTGTCCACGATGCGCCGGACGACCTCGTTGTTGGCGACCTCGGTGATCTCGAAGGCGCGGCCATCCTTGATCAGGTCCTTGATCGCCTTCACCCGGCCGGCGAGGTCGGCCTTCAGGATCCGGGCCTGGGACAGCTGGCTCGACAGCTCGCCGAGCTGCTGGGTGGTCAGCGGCTGACCGGTCGCGCCGCCGCTGCCGACCAGGCCGTTCTTGGCGCGGAACGCCTCGACCTTCGCCTCGGCCTCCGCGACGCGCTTGCGCAGGCCGTCGATGTTGCCGCCGAGCCAGGAGGAGGCGTAGCGCGCGGTGTCGACCTTGTCGGCCTCGAGCGAGGCGATGTAGAGGTGCGCGATGGTGTTGGCGCCCTCGGCGGCCAGCTTGGCGTCCTTGGCGCGGAACTCGATCGTCAGGATGCGGGACTTGCCCGCCGGGAAGACCAGCAGGTGCTCGAAATAGGCATCGAGCACGCGGTCCTCGGCCGGGCGGTCGAGGGGGTTGGCGCCGATGCCCAGCATCATCAGCACGCGCTGGACGGGGCCGATGGCGCTCGAACCCGGATCGAACTCGGGGTTGCCCACCAGCTTCAGCCGGCGGATCGCCTCCCGGGCGAGGTCGCGGGACATGACCACCTGGACCTGGCTCGCCACCGCCTGCTCGTCGATCGGCGCCAGCTGGTCGGCGCGCTCCTGGGCGGTGCGCGCGAAGGCCGGGTCGCGGCTCTCGAGGATCAGCTTCGCCTCGCCGGTGTAGCGCGGGCTCACGACGTTGACGAAGATGCCAGCGCCCAGCGCGACCACCAGGGTCGGCCCGACGATCCAGCCGATCGACCGGCGCAGGATCTGCGGCACCTGCGCGAGGCCGACGCCGTCCCGCGGAGGGGTCCGCTGCGCGGGTGCGGCGATGGGCGAGCGCAGGCTGATACGAGACATGAATACGCTCTGAGCACGACGGCCGACGGGGCGGCGATCAGTGCCGCCCGGGCGCTATTAGAGGATGTTAAGGTTGCTTGAGAGTTAAGGCCGGCCGCGTGTCGCCCTGTTCGGAACAGGCCACCTCGCTGATCAAGGTTCATTAACCTTAACGGCCTAGACCGAACTGAATTGGCACCCATGACGGCGATGGTGATGAACCGGCGCGCTCTTTTCCTCGCACTTGGCTCGACGTTGGCGCTCGGCGGCTGCCTGCGTCCGACCTTCCGGACCGACCAGCTCGATGCCACCGGCACCGGCTCGATCGGCGCCCGCTACCCGCTCTCGGCGGGCGACAAATTGCGGGTGATCGTGTTCGGCCAGGACAACCTGTCGAACATCTACGCCGTCGACGGGGCGGGCAAGATCGCCATGCCGCTGATCGGCACCGTGCAGGTCGGCGGCCAGACCACCGGCCAGGCGGCGAAGGCGATCGAGGCCAAGCTGTCCTCCGGCTTCGTGCGCGAGCCGCACGTGACCGTGGAGGTGGATACCTACCGCCCGTTCTACATCCTGGGCGAGGTCACGACCTCCGGCCAATACCCGTTCGTCAACGGCATGACCGTCGAGACGGCCGTGGCGATCGCCGCCGGCTTCGGCCCGCGGGCGGCCCGCGACTACGCGGTGCTGACCCGCGACACCGGGGGCGGACTCGTGTCGGGCATCGTGCCGATGACCTACTCGGTCCGGCCGGGCGACACGATCGTGGTCAAGGAGCGATTTTTCTAGCCCGGAACACCGCCGTCCCGCTCAGCGGGCAGGCTGCCACACGTTGATGACCCGCATCGCGGTCTGCTGCGGCGGGATCGGTGTCGCCACCGGCGACGACGGAACCGACGTGCCACGCGCCATGACGCGGCGCGCCTCGCTGGCGGGCGACGCGCCCACCGGCGTGAACAATCCGGCGAGCTGCTTGCGGGTGCCCTTGCTGACGAAGCGGGAGGTATGGACCGGCTCAAAATCCCGCAGGGCGTGGCGCTTGTCGGGATTGCCGGTGAACACCTTGGCGCCGGTGTTCAGGACGACGATGTCACCCGGCATCAGGGTCTCGTCCTTCATCAGCGCGGCGGCCGCGCCGGCCTTCATGTCGATGGGCGTCTGCCGTTCGCTAAGTTCGCTCTCCTTGGCGCGGATCCGCACCGGGAGCGCGGCGTACCGGGTCTGGAGACGGTGCCGGGCGTTGCCGAGCCGCGGGGTCGAGCGCCGGTAGACGGCGCGATCTTCGAGCGGCGCGGGGGCCTGCTGGACCGCCTGAGGCGCCGGCCGGGCACCGAACAGCATTTCGAGGAAGCCGATTTCGGCCGCCGGAGCCTGGACGATCGTTCCTGCGAGGAGCCCGGCGGCGGCGATGACGGCCAACGTGCTGCCCGTACGAAACCTCATAACGTCCTCCGGAACCGGCGTCGGTATCGATCGCCGGACGTTCAACCGCAAGGTGCGCGGGAGAGTTCCGGAATATTAGACGTCTTGAAGCGAAGTTCGACGAACGTTGCTACCGAGGCGGTATTCTACCGAATCGGATCAGGATCTATTGTGCAAAACCGGTTCGGTCCGCCGGTCGGCGCGGGTCAGGCCGGGGCGACCTGCTCGCCCTCGCCGATGCAGTCGAGGGCTCGCTCCACGGCGCTGACGGCGTCGAGGAGGTTCTGAACCGTGCGCTCGACCTCGAGCGTCGGACGGCCCATCGCGGCGGCGCGGGCACTCACATCCTCGAGCTGCTCGAGCAGGGCGAGGAGATCGCCGGCCACGGTCACGACCTCGCAGCGGGCGAGGCGGGTGACGGTCGGGCGCGGCCGGAAGGGCAGGACGTTGCTCATCGCCGACGGTTCTGGCCCGAAAGGCCCCGGATTCGCCAGGGGGAGGGACCCGACTTCCGGCAAATGGCGGCCTCTATCCGCCGCTAACGGCTGGAAAGGTGGATTTTCCGTGGCCGCCGCGCATCGGAGGCGGCAGAATCGGTTTACACCTCGCCGCCGGTCTTGACGGACTTGCCAGCGCGCTGACCATGCCGACACCGACTTTTCACCCTGCGATTCGGCGGCGGATAGTGATCCCTCGTGCGGTTCGGCATCGCTCAGGACCAATCATGCGCTTTACCCTTCTTGCCGTCGCGTTCCTGGCGGTCGGCGGCCTCGGCGCCTGCAACACCGACAGCCCCGACGGGCGCAGCGGCCTCGCCGACAGCTTCCGGCTCGACAACTATCGCGCCTCGAACGACACCAACGGCACCCAGACCCGGCGCGACGTGAACCGCGCCTACACGCAGCCGACCCTGCCTTCGATCGGCAACCGCGGGTTCTGAGCCCCCGAGCCGCCTCGATCCCGGAACGTCGATCCGGGATCGAGGTGTCGACCGGTCACCGCTTCGCGATCGCGTCCGCGAAGGTCGTGATGCGGTTGCGGGCGTAGACCGGCAGGCCGGCGCTGATCGAGCTGCCCGTGTTGAAGCTCGAATTGCCCATCAGCACCTGGGCCGGCAGCAGGTTCTTGAGCACCGGCACCCGGGCATATTCGGCCTTGCGGTCGAGGACATCGGCCTTGATGGCCAGCGCCATGTATGTGGTCACCACCGTCTTGGTGGGATCGTTCGGCAACGGCTGGAACACCGCCAGGAACTTGCCGAAGCGCAGGATCTGGTTGACCCAGAAGATCGTCTGCTCCAGCCCACCCGTCACCGGCGTGTCGATCCTGGTCAGCGCCTTCAGGGCCGCCCCCTGGTCGGCGCCGAGCACCCGCAGCTCGCTCTGGAACGAGACGTACTCGGCGATCTTCTTGGCCGAGCCCTCTTCGAGCTTGTTGGCGAGCTTCACGCCCAGCGGCAGCTTGCCTTCGAGGTCGTAGCGGGACTCGATGCAGGCGCCGGCACCCTCGCACCAGGGCCGGTCCGGGCGCTTGGCGAAGGCGGCGGCCGGGTCCTTGTTCGGCGCCACCTCGCCGGTGGTGATCGCCTTGTGCTTGATCGCCGGGTCCATCTTCTGGACGAAGCCGAGGTTGGCGAAGGCCTGGAGGTCGATCGCCTCGGGCGGCCGGGCGACCACGAATCGCCCTTCCGCCACGTAGACCTTCAGCGTCTCGTGCCGCGGCTTGGTCACGCCGTTCACCGTCACGGTGTAGTCCGGCTCCTTGTAGCCGGGGAAGGGCGCCAGCACCGCGGCCTCCGCCGGGCGGACCTTGAGCCAGTCCAGGTACGGGATCAGCCCGTTCTCGGGCGCCGTGGGGTTGTCGCGGTGATCCGTGAACAGGATCTGCCCCGGCTTGAGCGCGGCCGGATCGAGGGCGGTGACCGAGGGCACCTCCTTGATCCGTTCCAGCCCCGGCACGGTGTTGGCCGCGGGAGTCTGCGCGCAGACCGGGGCAGCGGTCGTCAGGACGAGGGCGAGGGCGGCAGGAAACTGCGTTCGCAACGGGCGTCTCATCGGTCGGAGCGGGTGGGTCAGTAGCCCGGGTCTTCGCCGAACAGGTAGTCCGGGTCGCGGCGGCGCGGCCGGCGCACGCCTTCGTCTCCGAAAGGCGAGCGCGCCGTCTGGCCGGGCCAGGGCCTGTAGGCGTCCTGGCCGTAGGAATCCAGATCGCCCTGCGCACGGCGGCTGCGCGCAGCGGGGCGTTCGCCGAAGGGATCGAGGGGATCGGGGGCGGCGCGTTCGCCGGTCATGTTGCCGTAATAGTCGCCGGCCACGCTCGCGCCGTCCTCACTGCCGGAGAGGTCGCCGTCCTGCGCGTCCGGCCGCATGGCGTAGAGGGTCTCGCGCGGCACCAGGCGGAACTGGGTGTCGGCCATCTGGCCGTCGCCGCTGGTGCGGAAATGCTCGATGAAGCCGCCGCCCGCGACCCGCTGGCCGTTATGCGGGTCGATCGCCAGGTCGGCGATGAACGGCCGCGCCTCGGGGGAGGGGCCGCGCAGGGGCGTCTTCGGGATGCCGTTGGCCCAGGCCGCCTGCAGGATGGTGGAGGCGATCGGGACCGAGAGATGCCCGCCGGTCTGACCGCGGCCGAGCGTCTTGCGGCTGCCGTCGGCGTTGTCGTAGCCGACCCAGACCACCACGGTGATCTCGTTGGTGAAGCCCGCGAACCAGGCGTCGTTCTCGTTCTCGGAGGTGCCGGTCTTGCCGGCGACGTAGGCCGACACCTTGGACAGGGCCGCCGCGGTGCCGTGCTGGGTGACGCCCTGCAGCATGGTCTTGAGCTGGTAGAACGCGATCCGGTCGGCCGAGCCGATCCGCGTGGGCTCGCGGGCGGCGTGGGTGTAGAGCGCCTTGCCGTCCCGCTCGACCGATTCGAGCGCGAACGGCGCCGGTCGGGCGCCCTCGTTGGCCACCGCCGCGTAGAACCCGGCAAGGTCGAGCATCCGGACCGGCTGGGCGCCGAGAACGAACGGATAGTAGGGCTCGCACTCGGCGTAGATCTGCGCCTCCAAGGCGATGTCGCAGACCCGCTTCAGGCTGGCCGGCGCCTTCGGGGCGATGCCCCCCTGCAATAGCCGGGCGGTGACGAGGTTCTTGGAGAATTCCAGGCCCCTGCGCAGGGTCGTGGGTCCGGAGCCGCCGCCCTCGTAGTTCTTCGGCGACCAGGAATCCCCGGATCCGCCGATCGGCGGCAGGGTCACGGCGGAATCCATCACCAGGGTGTTGGGCTGGAGCCCGGCATTCAGCGCGGCCAGGTAGGTCAGCGGCTTGAGGGTCGAGCCGGGCTGGCGCACCGCCTGGGTGACCCGGTTGAGCTGGCTCAGCGGATAGGAGAACCCACCCGCCATGGCCAGGATGCGGCCGGTCTGGTTCTCCATGACCAGGGCGGCACCCTGCACGTTGGGCCGGACCCGAAGCTGGGCCCGGGGCGCGCCGCGCCCCTCCGTGAGCTTGACCCGGACCACGTCGTAGAGCTGCAGCTTGCCCCGGGCGACGCCCGGATCGAGGGTGGCGGTGCGGCCGTCGGCAAGGCCGACCTTCACGGGTCCGCGCCCGGGCTCGAGCACGACGGCGACGGGCCAGTGCACGTCGTACAGGGTCGGCCGCGCGCTCTCCAGGGCACGCAGCCAGACGGGCTTCACCTGCGGCGCCGCCGCGACCTTCGGCTTGGGCGCCTTGGCGCCCGGTTTCGCATCGGGCTTCACCGGATCCTTCGCGGCCTCGGCCCGGGCCCCCGTCACGCCGGGCGCGCTCTGTACCGATCCTTCCGGCGCGGGCGTCGCCGCCTGGATCCGGCGGATGCTGTCGGCGAGGTTGAGTTCGGGACCCGTGTAGGTCTGGCGTCCGGTCGCGCGCTCGTAGTTGGCGAGCCCGTCCTGCAGCGCCCCCTCGACGGCGCGCTGGAGCCCGGCATTGATCGTCGAGCGGACCGTGAACGAGCCGGCGGTCAGCGAATCCACCCCCGCGAAGGTGCGGGCCTCGCGGTTCAGGTAATCGACCACGTAGAAGCCCGAATCCCGCCGCGTCGCGTCCACCGGCTTCAGCCCGAGATCGGCGTTGACCGCGCCGGCCATCTCGGCATCGGTGATCGTGCCTTCCTCCTTGAGGCGGGCGAGCACGTAGGCGCGCCGTTCGCGCGCCCGCTCCGGGTACTTGTCCGGACTGTAGAAGTTGGGTCCCTTCGGCATGCCGGCCAGCAGGGCGGCCTCCGGCAGGGTCAGCTGCCCGACCGACTTCCCGAAATAGCTCTGCGCCGCCATCTCGATGCCGTAGGCGCCGCGGCCGAGATAGATGCCGTTGAGGTAGAGCCCGAGGATCTGCGGCTTCGTGAGGATCCGCTCCAGGCGGGCCGCCACGATCATCTCGCGGATCTTGCGCTCGTAGGTGACGTCGTCGCCGACCGAGAGGTTCTTCACCACCTGCTGGGTGATGGTGGAGCCGCCGGCCGGCCGCCCGGGCGAGGCGAGGTTGCCGATGAAGGCGCGGATCACGCCGCGCTCGTCGATGCCGTGGTGGCTCTCGAAGCGCTTGTCTTCCGCCGCGATGAACGCCTTCTGCACGAGGTTCGGCACCGCGGTGATCGGCACCACGAGCCGGCGGCCGTTCGCCTCGAAGGTCTCGGCGAAGGGCTTGCCCGACCCGTCGAGGATGCGGGTCATGCCGGGCAGGACCTTGTCCCGGAGCGCCTCGGCGGTGGGCAGGTCCTTGGTGGCGTTGTCGTAGAACTCGATGACCTCGCGGGCATTGAACGGCGAGATCGCCGGGTTCTCACCCTTGCAGAACTGCTTGTAGCTGGTGTTCAGCTCGTCGAGGTTGAGCCCGTGCAGGATCTTCGGCGCCCCCGGCCCGGCGACGCTCGTCGGATCCTCCATGGCGGTGGTGATCAATTCATCGAGATTGATGTCCTCGATGTCGAACGCCTTGCGCATGTGGGCGCAGCCGTCGCGCAGCAGGCGCACGACCTCGGCCTGATCGGTGAACGGATCGAACTGGGTCCGCACCGCGTCCGGCCGCGTCGTGACCTGGCTCAGCGTCAGGGCCGTCGCGAACAGCTTGATCAGGATGGCGTTCATGCGGTCCGGATTCGAGGGGGCGGCGGAGCGGGTGCGAACCTCCCGGGTGCGCCGCCGAACTGGGCGAGCACAACGCGGCTGTTTTAAGGAAAAGCCTGCCGGGGTGCCCCCACCCGCAAGCTTCGCCACAGCACGTATTGACAGAACGTATTGACATCAAGGGGCGGCCGGCCATGTTCGAGTGGGACGAGGCGAAGCGCCGGGCGAACCTCGCCAAGCACCGCCTCGATTTCCGGGACGCGGTCGCCCTGTTCGACGGACGCCCCCGGCTCGAAGGTCCGGCAGCCTTCCGGGACGAGGCGCGCCACGTCACGGTCGGGGTCCTGGGTGAGGTGCACGTCACCCTTGTCTGGACCTGGCACCTGGATCGGCGGCGGTTGATCTCGTTCAGGAGGGCGCGGCGTGAAGAACGACAAGCATGCAGTCAGGCATTCGTCGGCGGACCTGACAGCGATGTTTGAGCACGGCGACAGCGAGAGCGACTGGGACGCCGTGAAGGCGCTGACCGATGCCGACGTCGACGCGGCCGTCGCGACCGATCCCGACGAGGCCGATCTGGAGATCGACTGGAGCCAAGCGGTCATCCATCCGGAGTCCCGGAAGAAGATCGTGACCATGCGGGTCGATGCCGATGTCCTGGCGTTCTTCAGGGAACAGGGGCGCGGCTACCAGACCAAGATCAACAGCGTGCTGCGCGCCTACATGGATCATGCGCGCGAGGAGCCGGATCGACCCCTTCGATCAGGCGGAACCAATTCCCGCCGGTCGTCGTAGGGTCGCCGGCGCGGCCGGTCCTCATGGCCGAACGGCGCTTCTGAAGGCGCCTCGCGAGGACCGGCATGATCAACGACCTCTGGTACAAGAACGCGGTCATCTACTGCCTGTCGGTCGGCACCTTCATGGACGCCAACGGCGACGGCATCGGAGACTTCGCCGGGCTCGAGCGGCGGCTGGACTACATCCAGGGCCTGGGCGCCACCGCGATCTGGCTGATGCCGTTCCAGCCCTCGCCCAAGCGCGACGGCGGCTACGACATCGCGGATTATTACGGGGTCGATCCCGATTACGGCTCGCTCGGCGATTTCGTCGCCTTCGCGCACGCGGCCAAGCAGCGGGGCCTGCGGGTGCTGATCGACCTCGTGGTCAACCACACCTCGGACAAGCACCGCTGGTTCCAGTCGGCCCGTTCCGACCCGAACTCGCCCTACCGCGACTGGTACGTCTGGTCGAAGGAGCGCCCGGCCGGCACCGACGAGGGCATGGTCTTCCCCGGCGTCCAGGAGACCACCTGGACCTACGACGAGAAGGCCGGCGCCTGGTACTTCCACCGGTTCTTCGACTTCCAGCCCGATCTCAACACCGCCAACCCCGAGGTGCTGGCCGAGATCCTGAAGATCATGGGCTTCTGGATCGAACTCGGCGTGTCCGGCTTCCGGATGGACGCGGTGCCGTTCGTCATCGCCGAGAAGGGCGCCGACGTCGGCGGCAAGCCGCGCGAGCAGTTCGACATGCTGCGCGACTTCCGCGAGTTCCTGCAATGGCGCAAGGGCGACGCGATCATCCTGGCCGAGGCCAACATCCTGCCGAAGCAGGACCTCGACTATTTCGGCGACGACGCCGACCGCATGCACATTATGTTCAACTTCCAGGTCAACCAATCGACCTTCTACGCCCTGGCCGCGCACGATGCCCGCCCCCTGGTGAAGGCGATCGAGCGGACCAAGCCCCGCCCGCTCTCGTGCCAGTGGGGCATCTTCCTGCGCAACCACGACGAGCTGGACCTCGGCCGGCTCACCGAGACGCAGCGGCAGGCGGTGTTCGCCGAATTCGGCCCCGAGAAGGGGATGCAGCTCTACGACCGCGGCATCCGGCGCCGCTTTGCCCCCATGCTGGCGGGCGACCCCCGCCGGATCCGGCTGGCCTACTCGCTGATGTTCACCCTGCCGGGGACGCCGGTGATCCGCTACGGCGACGAGATCGGCATGGGCGACGACCTGGGCCTGAAGGAGCGGGACTGCGCCCGCACGCCGATGCAGTGGACCGCCGAGCACAAGGGCGGCTTCTCCCGGGCCGAGCGGACGGTGCTGCCGCCGATCGATCACGGCCCCTACGGCTTCGCGCACGTGAACGTCGCCGACCAGCGGCACGACCGGGGCTCGCTGCTCAACTGGATGCAGAGCATCATCCGCCACCGCAAGGAGGCGCCCGAGATCGGCTGGGGCGACGTGACGGCGGTGCCCACGGGTAAGGCCTCGGTCCTCGCCCTGCGCTACGAATGGCGCGGCAACGCCATCCTGTGCGTGCACAACCTCGCGCCAGAGCCGATCGAGATCGCCCTCCGCTCCGGCGTGCCCGAGCCGGAGCCCGACATCCTGGTCGACGTGCTCACCGGCTCGCGCAGCGACGCCGGCCCCGAGGGCAGCCACTGCCTGTTCCTGGAGGGCTACGGCTACCACTGGTTCCGGGTCGGCGGCCTCGACGCATTGCTGAAGCGGACGCCGGGCTGAGCGGCGCCTCGCCCCCGCCCGCCCGGCGCGCTAGGGATGTGCCGGAGCGAGGATGCACATGGTTCGGACCAAACATTACCCCTCGGACGCGACGATCGCGGACGTGCTGCCCGGCCTCGAGGATGCCGAGGGCTACCTGCGCCAGGTGCTGGTCACGATGCGGATGTGCCAGAAGCATTACGGCGACGCCTGGGTCCGGATCGGGGTCACCGGCAAGGCGACGGCGCCGTCGTACCGGGTCGACCGGCCGGACGCGTCCTCCGCCCCGGCCGAAGCCGGAACCACGGAGCCGGGCACGGCGATCTTCGGCGCCTACGGCGGCCGGTCCCACGACCGCTTCACGAAGGTCAACACCGCCGAGACCCGGTGGAGCAGCCGGTCGATGGGCATGGCCGAGATGCTCGCGCTCCACGACAGCCTGCGCCGGCCGAAGGACGGGTCGGCCTGACCGGACGCGGGGTGCCGCACGGCCGGTTCTGCGCTAGAACCCGCTCCAGAGCGCCGACGGCGGCGCAGCCAACCCGCGGAACCCCATGCCAGGAACGCCCCGCGCCGGGATCATCCCGGTCACGCCCTTCCAGCAGAACTGCACGCTGATCTGGGACGACGCCACCAAGGTCGGCGCCGTCGTCGATCCGGGCGGCGACCTCGACCGGATCGAGGCCGCCATCCGGGAGCAGGGCGTGCGGGTCGAAAAGATCCTGCTGACCCACGGCCATGTCGACCACGCCGCCGGCGCCGACGAGCTCCGCGAGCGCCTCGGCGTGCCGATCGAGGGCCCGCACCGCGCCGACAAGTTCCTGCTCGATTCCCTGCCCGAGACGGCGGCCAATTACGGGATCGGCGAGGGCAGGGCCGTGACCCCCGATCGCTGGCTCGACGACGGCGACGCCGTGACGGTCGGCGAACTCGGCTTCGACATCCTCCACTGCCCGGGCCATTCGCCCGGCAGCGTCGTGTTCGTGAGCCGGGACGCGCGCTTCGCGCTGGTCGGCGACGTGGTGTTCAAGGGCTCGGTCGGCCGCACCGACCTGCCCGGCGGCAACCACGAGCAGCTGATCCGGGCGATCAAGGAGAAGGTGCTGCCGCTCGGCGACGACATCTCCTTCATCCCCGGCCATGGCCCGACCGGCACGCTCGGCGAGGAGCGCGTCTCGAATCCGTTCCTGCAGGGCTGACACCATGGACAAGCGTCGCATCGGCCGCTCCGACCTCCGGGTCGCGCCCTTCTGCCTCGGCGGCAACGTCTTCGGCTGGACCGCCGACGAGGCGACCTCGTTCGCGATCCTCGACCGGTTCGTGGAGCGCGGCTTCGACTTCATCGATACGGCGAACGTCTATTCGCGCTGGGCGCCCGGCCACCGGGGCGGCGAATCCGAGACCGTGATCGGCCGCTGGTTCGCGGCGCGCCCAGGCACCCGGGACAGGATCGTGCTGGCCACCAAGGTCGGCATGGACATGGGCGAGGCCGGCAAGGGCCTGTCGGCCCGCCATATCGAGCAGGCCTGCGAGGCGTCCCTGCGGCGGCTCCAGACCGACCGGATCGACCTCTATCAGTCGCATCTCGACGACGCGGAGGTGCCCCTGGAGGAGACCCTGCGGGCCTACGAGAGCCTGATCGCTTCGGGCAAGGTCCGGATGATCGGGGCTTCGAATTACGGCGCTGCGCGCCTGTCCGAGGCGTTGACGCTGTCGGCCTCGTCGGGCCTGCCGCGCTACGAGTGCCTGCAGCCGGATTACAGCCTGGCCGAGCGCGGCTACGAGGCGGAGCTCGAACCCCTGTGCCGGGCGGAACAGGTCGGCGTGATCGGCTACTTCTCGCTGGCGGCCGGCTTCCTCACCGGCAAGTACCGGTCCGCGCAGGATGCGGCGGGACGCGCCCGGGAGAACCGCGTCGCGAAGTACCTCACCCCGCGCGGGCTGGCGCTCCTCGACGTGCTTGATTCGGTCGCCCGGGACCGGGGCGCGACGCAGGCCCAGGTGGCGCTGGCCTGGATCATCGCCCGGCCCGGCATCACCGCGCCGATCGCCAGCGCGACGTCGGTGGCGCAGCTCGACGACCTGCTCGGCGCTGCCGAGCTGCGGCTGTCGGCCGAGGCGATCGCCCGTTTGGACGCGGCCAGCGCGGGCGGCATCGAGGGCTAACGGAGCGTTAAGCGCGGAGCCTCAGAAAAGCGGGTGCACGGGCGCGCGCGAGCCCGTAAAATCGTGCAATCTCAACGCGGAACCCCTATATCAGGTGGACCAAGCGAGAGCGCAGGCGTGGGCGCCCGACGGCGCGAGTCCCTCCGTCGCGAACTGGTCCGCCTGCCCGAGGAATTTCATGGCCGACACCCCTCCGAACGAGCCCGCCGAGTACGGCGCGGAATCGATCCGCGTGCTGAAGGGCCTCGACGCCGTCCGCAAGCGGCCCGGCATGTATATCGGCGACACCGACGACGGCTCGGGCCTGCACCACATGGTCTACGAGGTGGTGGACAACGCCATCGACGAGGCCTTGGGCGGCCATGCCGACCTCGTCACCGTGCAGCTCAACGCCGACGGCTCGGTCACGGTCTCCGACAACGGCCGCGGCATCCCCACCGACATCCACAAGGAGGAGGGGGTCTCGGCGGCCGAGGTCATCATGACCCAGCTGCACGCCGGCGGTAAGTTCGACCAGAATTCCTACAAGGTCTCCGGCGGCCTGCACGGCGTCGGCGTCTCGGTGGTGAACGCGCTGTCGTCGTTCCTGAAGCTCCGGATCTGGCGCAACGGGACGGAGCACGCGATGGAGTTCCGTCACGGCGATGCCGTGGCGCCCCTCGAGATCGTGGGCCCCGGCGAGGGGCGGCGCGGGACGGAAGTGACCTTCCTGCCCTCAACCAACACCTTCACGATGATCGAGTTCGACTACGGCACGCTGGAGAAGCGGCTGCGCGAACTCGCCTTCCTCAATTCCGGCGTGCGCATCGTCCTGACCGACGCGCGCCATGCCGAGCACAAGCGCGAGGAGCTGTACTACGAGGGCGGCATCGAGGCCTTCGTCCGGTACCTGGACCGGTCCCGCAAGCCGATCGAAGGCATGGCGAGCCCCGTGGTGGTCCGGGCCGAGCGCGAGGGCATCCGGGTCGAGGTCGCGCTCTGGTGGAACGATTCGTTCAACGAGACGGTGCTGCCGTTCACCAACAACATCCCGCAGCGCGATGGCGGCACGCACATGGCGGGCTTCCGGGCGGCGCTGACCCGCCAGATCACCGGTTACGCCGATTCGTCGGGCGTCTCGAAGCGCGAGAAGGTCTCGCTCACCGGCGAGGATTGCCGCGAGGGCCTGACCGCGGTCATCTCCGTGCAGGTGCCGGATCCGAAATTCTCGTCGCAGACCAAGGACAAGCTGGTCTCCTCCGAGGTCCGCCCGGCGGTCGAGAACGTGCTGAACGAGGGCCTGTCGACCTGGCTCGAGGAGAACCCGCAGCAGGCCCGCTCGGTGATGGGCAAGGTCGTGCTGGCGGCCTCCGCCCGCGAGGCGGCCCGGAAGGCCCGTGAGACCGTGACCCGCAAGGGCGCGCTGGACATCGCCTCGCTTCCCGGCAAGCTCGCCGACTGCCAAGAGCGCGACCCGTCGAAGTGCGAGATCCTGCTGGTCGAGGGCGATTCGGCCGGCGGCTCGGCGAAACAGGGTCGCGACCGGGCGTTCCAGGCCGTGCTGCCCCTGCGCGGCAAGATCCTCAACGTCGAGCGGGTGCGGGCCGACCGCATGCTGTCCTCGGCGGAGATCGGCACGCTGATCACGGCGCTGGGCGCCGGGATCGGCCGCTCGTCCACGGACCGGGAAGGCTTCAACCCGGAGAAGCTGCGCTATCACCGCATCATCATCATGACCGACGCGGATGTCGACGGCTCGCACATCCGGACCCTGCTGCTGACGTTCTTCTTCCGCCAGATGCCGGAGCTGATCGACCGCGGCCACCTCTACATCGCCCAGCCGCCGCTCTACAAAGCCGAGCGCGGCCGCAGGGCGATCTACCTCAAGGACGAGCGCGCCCTCGAGGATTACCTGATCGACCAGGGCACCGACGGGGCGATCCTGCGGCTCTCGACGGGGGCGGAGTTCACCGGGCCGCAGCTCAAGAGCCTGGTCGAGGAGGCCCGCGGCTTCCGCAACGTGCTCCAGGGACTCCACACCCGCTACGACCGCTCGGTGGTCGAGCAGGCGGTTCTGGCCGGGGCGTTCGACGGGGAGGCGGCGTCGAGGGTGGGCGAGGCCGAGGTCCTGGCCGACACGACCGCGCGCCGCCTCGATCTGATCGCCGACGAGATCGAGCAGGGCTGGCAGGGCGAAGCCCACGAGGGCGGCTATCGCCTCACCCGGACCCTGCGCGGGGTCAAGCAGGTCGCCACCCTGGATGCCAGCCTGATCTCGTCCCAGGAAGCCCGGCGCCTGTCCGAGCGCGCCGACGCGTTCCGGGAGATCTACGGCGAGCCGGCCACGCTGATGCGCAAGACCGACGAGACCGTGCTGCACGGGCCCGTCGCCCTGTTCGAGGCCGTGATGGCCTTCGGCCGCAAGGGCCTGCAGCTCCAGCGCTACAAGGGGCTGGGCGAGATGACCGCGCAGCAGCTCTGGGAGACCACGCTGGACCGCGAGGTGCGCTCCCTGCTGCAGGTGAAGGTCAAGGACACGACCGACGCCGACGACCTGTTCGTCAAGCTGATGGGCGACGTGGTCGAGCCGCGGCGCGAGTTCATCCAGGAGAACGCCCTGAGCGTCGCTAATCTCGACGTGTGACCGGCTTCTGAGGGGACGACCCGAAGCGACGGCGGCCACCCGCATGGGCCGCCGCCGCAGCGGTTTGATCGGCGGAAACGGCGATGCGAGACGCCTTTATCCAGCAACACGCCATATGACCCTGGTGCTCGATGGCCAGTCGGCGCTGCCGTGATCGATGTGTCGTTCGTGTGACAAATTTTGATGTGTGTGCGTTCGAGACGCGCATATCAATGAGCGCAACAACCCAATAGCGCTCAGTAAGACATCAATCTAATTTTGCGCATCTATGATAAAATACAGTATTATAG
>NZ_VRVG01000063.1:0-30784 GCF_008040085.1 Methylobacterium sp. WL7
TTCCGGCGGCGATAGGACCCCCGCCACCATGTCAAAACTCCCGACCCTCGCCCTCGCGAGCCTTCTGGCGCTCGCCACCTCCGCACAGGCCGCCGCGCCGCCCGAGCGCCTGCGCGGCACGATCGAGTCCGTGGAGGGCGGCGGCTTCACCCTCAAGACCCTGGACGGGAAGAGCCAGCAGGTGACCCTGGCGCCCGACGCCAAGGTCTCCTGGGTCGTCCCGGCCCAGCTCGATCAGATCAAGGACGGCGTGTTCATCGGCACCGCCACCAAGGGCGAGCCGCCGGTCGCCCTGGAGGTCGTGCTGTTCCCGGAATCGATGCGCGGCACCGGGGAGGGCCATTACGACTGGGACATGCTTCCCGATCACACCGGCAGCGCTGCCGTGAAGAGCACCATGACCAACGGCACCGTGAAGGCCGCCGGACCCGCGACCGCGCCGGACGCCCCCCGGGTCAAGAGCGCGATGACGAACGGCACCGTGAAGGCGAGCGGGGGCGGCGCGGAGCGCACCCTCACGGTCGATTACGGCAAGGGCCAGTCGATCCAGATCCTGGTCCCGCCGCAGGCCCCGGTGGTCACCTTCGAGTCCGCGGATTCCGGTGCGATCGCTGCCGGCGCGAAGGCGTTCGTGGTCGCCGCGCGCGGCGAGGACGGCAAGGTCACGGCGCGCCGCGTCGCCGTCGGCAAGAACGGCCTGACGCCGCCGATGTGAGGTGAGGCCGGGCACGCCTCCGCCGTCTCAGGACAGGACGTCGGCGTAGCCCACACGTTCGGACCGCCCCGGCCCTTCCCGCCGGCCGGGGCGGACCCGTCCATGCCCGGTTCGACAGCACTCCTGCCACTGCGGAAAGCATATCGGTACATCCGGCAAGCTGTTGCCGGCTAACGCGTTCTGATATTGTTGCCGGGCGGCAACATCGCACAGGAACCAATTTATCCGAGCCGAATTCTGATTGCTCGCCGAAACCCGTTCGCACATGGTGATCGTGCACGGGGGCATCGCCAAGCGAGAGCCCGCAGGAGCCTGCCACCCAAGACGCAGGCCAAACCTACAAGACGTGCGGCAAGATCCGGAAAACCGGGCATGTCCGCATCATCGGGTCTCGAAGCTTTGGAGATGTCTATGAAGCTCTTGAAGAGCTCACTGCTCGGTTCCGCAGCCGCCTTCGCGGCGATCGGAGCCGCCCACGCCGCCGACCTCCCGGTCAAGAAGGCGGTCCCGATCGAGTACGTCCGCGTGTGCTCGGCCTACGGCGCCGGCTTCTTCTACATTCCCGGCACCGACACCTGCCTGCGCCTCTCCGGCCGCGCCCGGTTCGAGGGCGGCTACATGACCAGCTATTCGCGCCAGTATGGCAACGGCGGCGACACCTCGGGCTACCAGGGCCGCCTGCGCATCAACCTCGATGCCCGCACCCAGACCGCCTACGGCACCCTGCGCGCCTTCGTGCGCCTCGATGCCGGCGCCCGCACCGGCTACTCCGGCGTCGGCACCTCCGGCACCCAGCAGCGCATCGGCCAGGCCTATCCCGGCCTCGGCATCGACAGCTTCGGCCGCGACCAGCAATTCGCCAACGTCGACAAGGCGTTCATCCAGTTCGCCGGCCTGACCGCCGGTCGCGCCTCGTCCTTCTTCGACTTCTACGCCCACGATTTCGAATTCGCCGGCGCCACCGCCGGTTCGGACATCGCGTCCACCAACCTACTCGCCTACACCGCCACCCTCGGAAACGGCCTGTCAGCCACGATCTCTGCAGAAGACCCGGTCTTCCGCCGCAGCCCGATCTACTCGCCTTCGCTCAACCCCAATGGCGTTACGGTCAACGCGAACATTGCCAACTTCGCTCAGACGGTTTCTCCGTCCCCGGTGATCGTCGGCTATAACGGCGCGGCACCAAGCCGGTACAGCTTTGTGGACGTGATCCAGCGCTCGCGGATGCCCGACTTCGTCGGCGCCCTGCGCCTCGATCAAGCCTGGGGCTCCGCTCAGGTGTCGGCTGCGGTGCACGAGCTTAACGTCGGCAACCTTGCGAACGGAACGAACGGCACCCAAGCCGGCGGCGTTGGAAGCGGCCCGTTCGTCAGCATCCCACATACCAACAATTCATATGGCTACGCGGTGCAGGGCGGTGTGAAGATCAACACGCCGTTCATCGCCCCGGGTGATGCCTTCTACCTTCAAGGAGCGTACGGCAGCGGCGCTCAGCTCTACACCGGCTACTCCTCGTTCAGCGGCTCCTACTCGCAGAACGCCGCGACGATCCAGGGCCAGAAGTTTAACCAGTTCTTCAACGACGCGACAGTCAACCCGATCACGGGCCAAATGGAGCGGTCGCAGAGCTTCACGGTCGTCGGCTCGTACCTGCACTACTGGACGCCTGAGTGGCGCTCGGCCGTCTTCGCCAGCTACGGCGAGATGGACTTCTCTCAGAAGGCCCGCGCTTCGCAAGGTGCTGTTTATTCCCTCGTGAATTCTCTAGGCGGCGCAGGTGGATACGGTGCCAATGCCGTCGGTACGCCCGGGACGAGATTTTACAATCTCAGCGAAGCGCTTCGAGATACCTACCAGATCGTCGCCGGCGCGAGCCTGATCTGGTCGCCGGTCAAGGATCTCGATATCGGTGTTGAGGGTTACTACACCCAGATCGGCGTCAAGAACGGCCGTGTGATCGACAAGGACAAGAGCCCGACCGCCTACAACAACGTTGCAGGTATTAACGCCGGAACCTTCGTTCCGGCCACCGCCACGCAGGACTCGGTGTCCTCGTTCCGCATGCGCGTTCAGCGCGACTTCTAAGCCGCATCGTCGGCGCGGGGATACGCCCCCCGCGCCGGTTCCCAGGTTCCACGGATCTCAAGGCCCAGCCCTCCGGCTGGGCCTTTTTCGTTGTCGGCGGGCTCGATGACGCCGGACGCCGCGCCTGCCCCGCTTCCGGACGTCGCCGCTTCAGGGCCGCGGCCGAACGGTTCCCGGCGGCGCCGCCGCCACACACGAACTCCGGACCGAACCCGCGAAGCCCGCATCCGGCACGGATCACGGCCAGACCGCGTTTCCGCGCCGCGCCGCTGACCGGCCTCGGGCCCCGGTTCCCGGGGGCGCCGCTCGACCGCCCCCATCCTCCCCATACCCGCCGCGACCCGCCGTGCCGCCGTGGCCGTCGTTCGGCCGCGCCGTCGCCGCACGAATCGATTCGCCGATCCGGTCGAATCACGGGCGGACTCGGCGCGACGGATCTTCGCGAGCCGGCCGTCGCGACCGGAGCCGACGACGCGGCGGCTCGAGACCATGGGCCGGCGCGTCTCCGCGGGATGAGCCCGGGTCCGGCCGTATCGGCAGACCCACGCGCGTGCGGATAAAAATCGCGGCTGCGGAGATATTTCTTGTGAGATGTTCGCAATAAATATCCGCGTCAATCAGACTACTTCTACAATCTGTATACTCAATAATACTGCAAAACATTTTCGTGACGTTGCGACGTTGCAACAACACAAATCAATCGCACAGATCGAATGATATCGATGTTGCTTGGATAAGGCGCGTTCCATCATATGAAACCGCATAGAGGAATCTCTGACGCGGGATATCTCTAAAAATCTGCACTTAAGATTGCAGAATTCAACAACATCGAGCGCTGCGAGGGCCGGATAAACCGGACTCGTGGGTGTTTTCGGGTCTCGAAGCTTTGGAGATATCTATGAAGCTCTTGAAGAGCTCGCTGCTCGGCTCGGCCGCTGCCTTCGCGGCGATCGGAGCCGCCCAGGCCGCCGACCTTCCGATCAAGAAGGCGGCGCCGATCGAGTACGTCCGCGTCTGCTCCGCCTTCGGGGCCGGCTTCTTCTACATCCCGGGCACCGACACCTGCCTGCGCATCTCGGGCCGCGCCCGGTTCGAGGGTGGCTACATGGCCAGCTACTCGCGCCAGGGCGGCAACGGCGACACCTCGGGCTACCAGGGCCGGATGCGCATCAACATGGATGCCCGCACCCAGACCGCCTACGGTACGCTCCGCGCCTTCGTGCGCCTCGATGCCGGCAGCCGCACCGGCTATTCCGGCATCGGCCAGTCC
Organism: Methylobacterium sp. WL7; assembly: GCF_008040085.1. Taxonomy (NCBI): domain Bacteria; kingdom Pseudomonadati; phylum Pseudomonadota; class Alphaproteobacteria; order Hyphomicrobiales; family Methylobacteriaceae; genus Methylobacterium; species Methylobacterium sp. WL7. The sequence goes on from NZ_VRVG01000063.1 coordinate 4,071, forward strand.
GGCACCCAGCAGCGCATCGGCCAGGCCTACGCCTCAACGGGCGTCGATCAGGTGGGTCGCGCTCAGCAATACATGAACGTCGACAAGGCGTTCATCCAGTTCGCCGGCCTGACCGCCGGTCGCGCGTCCTCGTTCTTCGACTTCTACGCGCACGACTTCGAGATCACCGGCAGCACGCTCGGCTCGGACAACGCCTCGACCAACCTTCTCGCTTACACGGCGGTGCTGGGCAACGGCGTGTCGGCGACCCTGTCGGTGGAAGACCCGGTCTTCCGCCGCACGCCGATCTTCGCGCCCTACGCGTCCACCGTCAGCCCCGTGTTCGTCGGCTACACCCGGGGCGCTCCGACCGTGCTGAGCACGATCGACACCGTTCAGCGCGAGCGTCTGCCCGACTTCGTCGGTGCCCTGCGCCTCGACCAGGCCTGGGGCTCGGCTCAGATCTCGGCCGCCACCCATGAGCTGAACGTCGGCAATATCGCGACGAATCCCGTCGCAGGCACGAACGTCAACATCGCGCACACCAACAGCGTCCAGGCCTGGGCGGTGCAGGGCGGCCTGAAGGTGAACACCCCGTTCGTCGCGCCTGGCGACGCCCTGTACCTGCAGGGCGCCTATAGTGACGGCGCGCAGCTCTACACGGGCTATTCCGCGTATAGCGGGTCCTACGCGCAGAACCCGGCGACGATCCAGGGCCAGAAGTTCAACCAGTTCTTCTCGGACGCCACGATCAACCCGTTCACCGGCCAGCTGCAGACCTCGCAGAGCTTCACCGCTGTTGCGTCGTACCTGCACTACTGGTCGCCGGAATGGCGCTCGGCCCTGTTCGGCTCCTACGGCGAGCAGAGCTTCTCCCGCGCCGCCCGTATCGCGCAGGGGGCCGCCTATGGCCTCGCCGGCTCCGGCCTCATCTCCGGCCCCAACGCCGTGGGCGTGCCCGGCACGCGGTTCTATCAGCTGAGCCAGGCGCTCCGCGACAACTACCAGTTCGTCGCCGGCGCGAGCCTGATCTGGTCGCCAGTGAAGGATCTCGATATCGGCGTCGAGGGCTACTACACGCAGATCGGCCTGAAGAGCGGCCGAGTGATCGACCAGGACAAGAGCCCGACCGCCTACAACAACGTCGCCGGCATCAACAACGGCACCTTCGTGCCGCGTACCGCGACGCAGGACTCGATCTCGCAGGTCCGCTTCCGCGTCCAGCGCGACTTCTGATCCGCCCCAGCGGTGCCGGGGCTTCGGTCCCGGCACCCGTCCTCGTGCACTCGACTTCCAAGGCCCGGCCCCGCGCCGGGCCGCTTTTTCTGGCGCCAGTCCCGCTGTGCCGGCTAAGAATAGCGAGGCCTTTGATGAGGCGATCGACGTCTCTCCTGCTGGGCTCGGCCGCCACCCTCGCGATGGCCGGGGGAGCCGCCGCGGCCGACCTTCCGGTCGGGACGGCGGCACCGATCGCGTATGTCCGGGTCTGCTCGGCCTACGGCACCGGCTTCTTCTTCATCCCGGGCGCCGACACCTGCCTGCGCGTCTCCGGCCGCGCCCGGTTCGAGGGCGGCTACATCACCAGCTATACCCGGCAGGCCGGGACCAACGGCGGCGATACGTCGGGCTATCGCGGGCTGCTGCGCTTCAACCTCGATGCCCGCACCCAGACCGCCTACGGCACGCTGCGCGCCTTCGTGCGCCTCGAGGCCGGAAGCCGGACCGGTGCGGCCGGTGTGGGCCGATCCGGCACCCAGGAGCGCATCGGCTCGGCCTACGTCGCCACCGGCGTCGATCAGGTCGGGCGCGTCCAGCAGATCGTGAACGTCGACAAGGCGTTCATCCAGTTCGCCGGGCTCACGGCCGGTCGCGCCTCCTCGTTCTTCGACTTCTATGCCCACGATTTCGAGCTGTCGGGCAGCACCGCCGGCTCGGATGTCGCCTCGACCAACCTGCTCGCCTACACGGCGGCCCTCGGCAACGGCCTGTCGGCGACCCTGTCGGTGGAAGACCCGGTCTTCCGCCGCACGCCGATCTTCGCGCCCTCGGGGGGCGCCGCTCCGGCCAGCCCGGTCTTCGTCGGCTATCCCCGGGGCGCTCCGTCGAGCTTCGCCGCCATCGACGGCATCCAGCGCGAGCGGCTGCCGGATTTCGTCGGCGTCCTGCGTCTCGACCGGGCCTGGGGCTCCGCGCAGCTTTCGGCCGCCACCCATGAGCTGAACGTCGGCAACGTCGGGCTCGGCACCGGCGCGAACGCCGCCGTCGCGCACACCGACAGCGTCCAGGGCTGGGCGGTGCAGGGCGGCGTGAAGGTGAACACGCCGTCCGTCGCGCCGGGCGACGCCCTGTACCTGCAGGGCGCCTACGGCGCGGGCGCGCAGTTCTACACGGGCTATTCGGCGTTCAGCGGCTCCGCCGGACAGAGCCCGGCGACGATCCAGGGCCAGAAATTCAGCCAATTCTTCTCGGACGCGACGGTCGACCCGTTCACCGGCCGGCTGCAGACCTCGCGGAGCTTCACCGCGGTGGCGTCGTACCTGCACTACTGGTCACCGGACTGGCGCTCGGCCGTCTTCGGCTCCTACGGCGCGCAGGGCTTCGCCCGCGGCGCCCGCCTTGCGCAGGGCGCGGCCTACGGCCTGGTGAGCACCCTCGCCGGCGGCAATCCCTTCGGCACCAACGCGGTCGGCGTCCCGGGCACGCGGTTCTATCAACTGAGCCAGGCGCTCCGCGACACCGACCAGTTCGTGGCCGGCGCGAGCCTGATCTGGTCGCCGGTGAAGGACCTCGATGTCGGCGTCGAGGGCTACTACACGCAGATCGGCCTGAAGAGCGGCCGGGCGATCGATCTCGACAAGAGCCCGGGCGCCTACGGTGCCATCGCCCAGATCAACGCCGGCACCTTCATGCCCCGGACTGCGACCCAGGATTCGGTCTCGCAGATCCGCCTGCGGGTCCAGCGCGACTTCTGAGCCGGTATTGCGGCGCCGCGACACCCGAGGCCCGGCCCTGCGCCGGGCCTCCTTGCGTTGTGCATCGCGCCGACAGGCTCCCGGGCGCCGGACCGAGCGGTGGCGCTCGAGGGCCCCCCGCGATTCGTCGATGAGGACCGGCGGCCCTGTCCCCGGTCGGGATGGCGGCTCGATCGCCGCCGATCACGAGGCAGTTGGTGCAAGCGCGCCACCGTCCGGGGCAGGTGCGCCGCCCGTTCGGCGGGATCGCCGCTCCGTGCTGTCGCCGATCATGATCAATGATCGGGCGCATCTGGTTCCACCAAGAGCAATGACGACGGAAAAAATTGTCCGATTGCAAATACCTCATGGCAAATACTGAAGTTGAATAAAATCAAAACATCTCAAGCGTTACGTGGCAGATCAGCAACAAATTCATAAATGCTCAGGCGGCACGTTGAATCGCTGTTGCTTGCTAAAGATCGGGATCGCAGGATCGTAGGCGAAAGATGAGATGCGGTAAAACTTGCCGATCTCTCTTCTGCAAATAAAAAATCAAAGAACAATCTGCGTTCCGCAGAAAAACGGGAAGCGTTGCCGTCTTCGGCTTCAAACTTCTGGGGGTCTTGATGAGATTATTGAACCATTTCTTGCTCGGATCCGCGGCCGCGTTCGTTGCGGTCGGATCCGCCCAGGCTGCCGACCTTCCGATCAAGAAGGCGGCGCCGATCGAGTTCGTCCGCGTCTGCTCGGCCTTCGGGGCCGGCTTCTTCTACATCCCGGGCACCGACACGTGCCTGCGCGTCTCGGGCCGGGCCCGGTTCGAGGGGGCCTACCAGACCTCGTCCAGCCGCCAGCCGGGCGCGGCCGGCGACACGTCGGGCTTCCGGGGGCTGGCGCGCTTCAACATGGATGCCCGCACCCAGACCGCCTACGGCGCCCTGCGCGCCTTCGTGCGCCTGGATGCCGCCTCCCGCACCGGAACCATCCATTCCGGCACGATGGTGCGTATCGGCCAAGCCTATCGTGGCACGGGCGTCGACGAGGTGAATCGGGCGCAGCAATACGTGAACGTCGACAAGGCGTTCATCCAGTTCGCCGGCCTCACCGCCGGTCGCGCCTCGTCGTTCTACGACTTCTACGCCCACGATTTCGAGTTCTACGGCGCGACCTCGGGCTCGGACAATTCATCCACCAACCTGCTCGCCTACACCGCCACCTTCGGCAACGGCGTCTCGGCGACCCTGTCGGTGGAAGACCCGGTCTTCACGCGCTCGCCGGTCTTCTCGCCGTCCGGGAACGCGCTCGCCCCCGTCTTCGTCGGCTACACGAGTGGCCGGCCGTCCCGCTACGGCAACGTCGACGCCGTCCAGCGCTCGCGGCTGCCCGATTTCGTCGGCGCCCTGCGAATCGATCAGGCCTGGGGCTCGGCCCAGCTCTCGGCCGCCACGCATGAGATCAACGTCGGCAACCTGAGCACCAACACGCCCGCGGGCGCGGGTGGCGTGCTCACCGGCATCCGCCACGCCAACTCGGTCCAGGGCTGGGGTGTGCAGGGCGGCGTGAAGATCAACCTGCCGGCGATTGCCCCGGGGGATACCCTCTATCTGCAGGGGGCCTACGCCAACGGCGCGCAGAGCTATGCCGGCTATTGCATGATCGCCGGCTGCTACGCGCAGTCCAATACCGGCTTCGATACCCAGAAGTTCGAGCAGTACTTCGCCGACGCGTCGGTCAACCCGTTCACCGGCCAGCTCCAGACCTCGACCAGCTTCTCGGCGGTGGCGTCGTACCTGCACTACTGGTCGCCGGAATGGCGCTCGGCGCTGTTCGGCTCCTACGGCGAGCAGGATTTCTCGGCCGGCGCCCGCCTGGCCCAGGGCGCGCTGTTCAGCTTGGTGAACCCGAGCGGCAACAGCTTCGGCACCAACGGCGTCGGCGTGCCCGGCACCCGGTTCTACCAGCTGAGCCAGGCCCTGCGGGACACCTACCAGTACGTGGTCGGCGGCAGCCTGATCTGGTCGCCGGTGGCGGATCTCGATATCGGCGTCGAGGCCTTCTACACCCAGGTCGGCGTGAAGAGCGGCCGGGTGATCGACCTCGACAAGGGCCCGGGTGCCTACGCGAACGTCGCCGCCATCAACAACGGCACGTTCGTGCCGCGGACGGCGACGCAGGATTCGATGACGCACGTCCGCTTCCGCGTGCAGCGCGACTTCTGATCCGATGAGCCGGCGCCGGGGGGCACCCCCGGCGCCGTCCCCGATCGTGCGTCCACGCGACGACTGGAGGTGCCGGCTTAATCCCTCTCCCCAATACAGGTGGCGCGCTTTGTCCCGCGGTTCGCGTTGCCGCCCTGTGCGGGCGCTGATACGCCGGATTCGACTTTATCTCCGCCGACCGGGCGGCCCAGGTCGCGACCGTCGGGGCGATCGGGGCCGCGCGGCGAAGGCCGGAAGGGCCCGCGCGTGGTCGGAAGTCCGGAGGAAGCCGATGACCAGTAGCGCCTCGACGAGTCCCGTGCCGACGCCGCTCAACGAGCGCCGCGCCGCACGGTTCTGGCCCGAGGGCTGGTGGCGCCTGGTCGACATGAAGATCGGCATCATTCCGCTGCCGCTCTACGTCATCGTGGCGATCCTGCTGGTGGTCCTGGTCCAGGAGGGCGAGGTCAAGCCGGACGGGCCGACCATGATCGCCGTCCTGGTGATGGGCGGCTTCACCTGCGCCGAGATCGGCAAGCGCATCCCGATCCTGCGCAACATCGGCGCGGGCGCGATCTTCGCGACCTTCATCCCGTCGGCGCTCGTCTACTACAAGCTGGTGCCGCCCCAGATGGAGAAGGCGATCTTCGACTTCACGAAGTTCACCAACTTCCTCTACATCTACATCGCCACGATCATCGTCGGCTCGATCCTGGGCATGGATCGCGACGTCCTGATCAAGGGCTTCCTCAAGATCTTCGCGCCCCTCGCGGTCGGCTCGGTGGCGGCCGCCATCGTCGGCACCCTGGTCGGCACCGCGCTCGGGCTCGGCCCCTACAAGACCTTCTTCTTCATCGTGGTGCCGATCATGGCCGGCGGCGTCGGCGAGGGCGCGATTCCGCTCTCCATCGGCTACGCGGCGATCCTGGGCCAGCAGCAGGGCGTCGTGTTCGCCCAGGTGCTGCCGCCGGTGATGCTCGGCTCGCTCACCGCGATCATCTTCGCCGGCACCCTCAACTATGTCGGCAAGCGCTATCCCCACCTCACCGGCGAGGGCCGGCTCCAGCCGGGCGCGGAGGGCATGGAATCGAGCGACGCGCAGGCGCGCTCCGAGGCGGCCCGCGGCCAGATCGACGCCGCCACGATCGGCGCGGCCGGGCTCACGGCCATCACCCTCTACCTGCTCGGGGTCGTCGCCCACCACCTCGTCGGCCTGCCGGCGCCGGTGGCGATGCTGTTCCTGGCGGTGTTCGCCAAGCTCGGCAGCGCCGTGTCGCCCCATCTCCAGGCCGGCGGCTTCGTGGTCTACAAGTTCGTGCAGGTCTCGATGACCTACCCGCTGCTCTTCGCCATCGGGGTGGCGCTCACCCCCTGGAACGAGCTGATGGCGGCGTTCACCCTGGTGAACCTGATCACCATCGTGTCCACCGTGTCCACGCTGATGGTCACCGGCTTCTTCGTCGGCCGCGCCCTCGGGATGTACCCGATCGAGACCGCCATCGTGAACGCCTGCCACAGCGGCCAGGGCGGCACCGGCGACGTGGCGATCCTCACGGCGGCCAACCGCATGGCGCTGATGCCGTTCGCCCAGATCGCCACCCGGATCGGCGGCGCCCTGACCGTCACCGGGACGATCATCGCGATGAAATGGATCGGCGCGTGAATCGAGATCGGGGAGCGTTGCGTCATGGCCGGTGATCCGGGCGCCGTCGGGGCGAGCCTGCAATCCAGGATCGGGGCGATCCTCCGCGCGACGAGCGGCAACTTCCTGGAGATGTTCGATTTCTTCCTGTTCGGGTTCTACGCCAGCTCCATCGCGCGGGCGTTCTTCCCCTCGGGCAACGAGACCACCGAGCTGCTCCTGACCTTCGGGACCTTCTGGCTCGGCGCGCTGATGCGGCCCCTCGGGGCGATCGTGCTCGGCGCCTATATCGACCGGATCGGACGCCGGAAGGGCCTGATCGTCACCCTGGCGATCATGGCGAGCGGCACGGTGCTGATCGCCTTCTGCCCGAGCTACGGGACCATCGGCATCGCCGCGCCCCTGATCGTGCTGGCCGGCCGCCTGCTGCAGGGCTTCTCGGCCGGCGTCGAGATCGGCGGCGTCTCGATCTACCTGTTCGAGATCGCCACGCCCGGGCGGAAGGGCTTCTACACGTCGTTCCAGTCGGCGAGCCAGCAGGTGGCGATCATGTTCGCGGCCGTGATCGGCTACGGGCTGAACGCCTACCTGACCAAGCAGCAGATCGGCGATTTCGGCTGGCGCATCCCGTTCTTCATCGGCTGCCTGATCGTGCCGTTCATCTTCTTCATCCGGCGCTCCCTGCAGGAGACCCAGGAATTCGCCCAGCGGACCCACCATCCGAGCACGCGCGAGATCCTCACCACGGTCGCAGCCAACTGGCGGATCGTGCTGCTCGGCATGATGCTCTCCACCATGACCACGGTGACCTTCTACATGATCACCGTGTACACCCCGACCTTCGGCAAGACCGTCCTCAAGCTCACCGAGACCGACAGCCTGATCGTCACCCTGTGCGTGGCGATCACCAACTTCATCTGGCTGCCAGTGGGCGGCGCGCTGTCGGACGCGATCGGGCGCAAGCCCGTGCTGCTCACCATCTCGGTCCTGTCGCTGCTGACCACCTATCCGGCGCTGCACTGGCTGGTGGCCGATCCGACCTTCGCCAAGATGCTCGGCGTCGAATTGTGGTTCTCGTTCTTCTTCGGCGTCTACAACGGCGCGATGATCGTCTCGCTGTCCGAGGTCGTGCCGGCGCATGTGCGGGCCAGCGGCTTCTCCCTGGCCTACAGCCTCGCCACGGCCCTGTTCGGCACCGCCACCCCGATGGTCTCGACCTACCTGATCGAGCAGACCGGCGACCGGGCGGCCCCGAGCTACTGGCTGATGGCGGCGGCCGCGTGCGGCATCATCGCGACGCTCGCGCTGTTCCGCGGCGGCCCGCGAGAGGCCCGGGTTCCGGCCCACGCCTGAGCGGCTTTTCGTCGACCCACGCTGGGGAGCGCTGCCGCAGCCGCGGAGCGAGCTGCCTTTTCGGATGTGGCTCGGGTCCCCTCTCCCGTGCGGGAGAGGGACAGGGTGAGGGGACAGGTTCATCCGGAGAGGGCGCATCCCTCACCCCAACCCTCTCCCGCACGGGAGAGGGGGCCTGTCGCGGGTCGAAGACGCTAGATTCTCACAGCCCCTCAGGGCGCCGGGCTACACCCCCTGCCAGATCCGGATCCGCGCCTTGAAGGCGGCGCGGATATGCGCGCGGGCTGCCGCCTCGGCCCGGTCGCCATCATGGGCGCGGATCGCCGCGATGATCGCGGCATGCTCGTCGAGGGACTCGCCGGCCCGTTCCGGTGCCGAGAGGGTCGTCGAGCCGGGCAGCAGCACCAGCGACAGGCGCATCGTCTCCAGGGTGCCCTGCAGGAATCGGTTGCGCGCGGCGGCGTGGATCTGCCGATGGAACAGCCGGTTGGTGCGCGCCAGCGCCGCCCCGTCGCCGGCCAGCGCCCGGTCCCGAACGATCATCTCGTCCAGAAGCTCGGTCTCGACCGCGCTGGCATGGATCGCGGCGAGCCGGGCCGCCGTCCCCTCCAGCACCTCGCGCATGTCGTAGAGTTCACTGACCTGACTGTAATCGAGCTGCGCCACGCTGGCGCCCCGGTGCGGCTCGTGGGCGACGAGGCCCTGCGCTTCCAGGCGGCCCAAAGCCTCGCGCACCGGCGTGCGGCTGATCGCGAACCGCTCCGCCAGCTCGGCCTCGCGCAGGCGGCTGCCGGGGGCGAGTTCGCCCTCCTCGATCGCCTGCAGCAGCCGCTCGTAGGCGGCGGCGCCGTTGGAGCGCTCAGACTCGCTCGCCTTCATGGCCGGACTCTCCTCGGCCGTGGCCATAGCGTGAAACGTGGTCCGCAGGAACGCTTGCCGCCGATTGCATGCAAGCGTATACAATAACGGAATCGAGGTTCGGATGACGGAGGCGGCGATGCAGGATCGGCAGGCGGGACCCTTTGATGTCGTGGTGGTCGGCTCCGGCAATGCCGCCATGAGCGCGGGCCTCGCCGCCCTGGAGCGCGGCGCCTCGGTGCTGATGATCGAGAAAGCGGAGCCGGATCTGGCCGGCGGCAACACCGCCTACACCGCCGGCGCCATGCGGTTCGTCTACCAGGGCAACGACGACCTGATCCCGCTGCTCGCCGACCCGGACGACCCGCGCCTGCCGCGGACCGATTTCGGCGCCTACACGGCGCAGACCTTCGAGAGCGACCTCCTCGGCTTCAACGACGGCCGGCCGCTCTCGCGCGAGCAGCGCATCCTGATCGACGAGAGCGGCGCGGCCCTGCGCTGGCTCTCGACGCAGGGCGTGAAGTTCGAGCCGATCTACGCCCGGCAATCCTTCGAGAAGGACGGCCGCTTCGTGTTCTGGGGCGGCCTGACGCTCGCCACCCACGACGAGGGTTTCGGGCTCGCCCGCGCCGAACTCGAGGCGTTCACGAAGGCCGGCGGCGAGATCCGCTACGGCTGCCCGGCCACCGGGCTGATCGTCGAGGCGGGCTGCGTCGTCGGCGTGGAGACGCCCCAGGGCGCGTTCCGGGCCGGGGCGGTGATCCTGGCCTGCGGCGGCTTCGAATCGAACCCTGAGCTGCGCACGCGCTTCATCGGCGCTGGCTGGGACAAGGCCCGGGTGCGCGGCACCCCGCACAACCGCGGCGACGGATTGGAGATGGCGCTCGCGCTCGGCGCCAAGCCGCACGGCTTCTACGGCGGCTGCCACGCCACCCCGATGGACCTGCACACCCCCGATTACGGCAACCTCGACTTGCCGCACGGCGAGCGGAAGCACTACCGCAAGATCTGCTACTTTTTGGGATTGATGCTCAATGCGAACGGCGAGCGGTTCGTCGACGAGGGCAAGAATTTTCGCAATTACACCTACGCCCAGTTCGGCCGCTCGATCATGGAGCAGCCCGGGCACGTCGCCTGGCAGATCTTCGATGCCAAGGTCGATCACCTGCTCTACAGCGAGTACCGGTTCCACGACGCCCACTTCGTCGAGGCCGACACGCTCGACGGGCTGCTCGACAGGCTCGACGGCATCGACCGCGCGGCGGCCCGGCGCACCATCGCGGATTTCAACGCCGCCGTGGACGATGCCGTGCCGTTCGACCCCACCGTGAAGGACGGCCGCGGCACCAAGGGCCTCCCCCTGCCGAAGTCGAACTGGGCGCAGGCGATCGAGACCGGGCCGTTCAAGGCCTACCCGGTCACGGGCGGCATCACCTTCACGTATGGCGGCGTCGAGGTCGGGGAGGGCGGCGGCGTCCGGCGCGAGGACGGCAGCGAGATCCCCGGGCTCTACGCCTGCGGCGAGATGGTCGGCGGCGTGTTCTTCAACGGCTATCCCGGCGGCTCGGGCCTGACCTCCGGCGTCGTCTTCGGGCGGCGGGCCGGCTACGGCGCCGCGGCGGCCGTGCGGGCATCAAAGAAATAGAATACTCGGTCGTTTTTCAGATCTTTTCTTTAAACGCGGACACCAAGGTCGCAGGATGACCCACCCTGTCATTCCGGGGCGCCGCAGGCGAGCCCGGAACCCATAGCCGCCGACGCTGCAAGATCTTGAACTGTCGGAGGCTATGGATCCCGGGCTCCGCTGCGCGGCCCCGGGATGACAAGGCGGGTGATGCAACGACCCAGGAATTCTAACGCGTCCGGAAGACATTCTATTTCGGAGTGCCTTCGCTCCATCGGCGGGTAAGAGACGGAACGCTGCGCCACCGCTCGCAATGAATGACGGCGTGCGCTCGCCAGCGTCGCACGCCCCTGTCCCCACCGAACGCGCGCGCGTACAAGGCGCTCCATGTCAGAGCGGCAGGCCGTCTTCACGATCACCCGGGGCGTCCCGTTCCTGCCGGCGCTCGCCGAGGCGCTGCTGTCCGGCCGGCTGGTCGGGCCGGTGGCGGAGGATCCGCTGGCGCTGGCATCGGTCACGATCTACCTGCCGACCCGCCGGGCCGCGCGGGCGCTGGGCGCCATCCTGGCCGAGCGGCTCGGCCGGCGGGCCCATGAGCGGGGCGCGCCGGGCTACGCGGCGCTGCTGCCCCGGATGATCCCGCTGGGCGAGGCCGACGAGGCCGAACTCGACCTCGCTTCCGAGCCGCTGCTGGAGGACAACGATCCCCTCAGCACGCCGATGCCGCCGCTGGAGCGCCGGCTGATCCTCGCCCGCCTGGTCCAGGCCTGGGCGAAATCCGTGGACCGCACCCTGCTGCCCCTGGACGCCGAGGTGCCGTTCCTCGTGCCGTCCTCCCCCGCCGACGCGGTCGGGCTGGCGGGCGATCTCGAACGACTGATGGATGCGCTCACCGTCGAGGGCCTGCCCTGGTCGGAGATCGGCGCCGCCGTGGAGGCCGAGTATTCACGCTATTTCGGCCTGACCCTGGATTTCGTGAAGATCGCCGCCGAGAACTGGCCGAAGCTCCTGGCCGAGCGCGGCCTGTCCGATCCGGTCGCCCGCGCCCGCGGCCTCGTCCTCGCCGAGGGCCGGCGCCTGGCGCGGACCGCGCCGACGGATCCCGTCATCGTCGCCGGATCGCTGGGCTCCGTGCCCGCCACCGCCCGTCTGATCGCGGCGGTGGCGAAGCTGCCCCGGGGCGCCGTGGTCCTGCCCGGGCTCGACCTCGACCTCGACGAGGCCGGCTGGTCCGGCATCGACACCGGCGAGGGGTTTTCCCGGGTGATCGCCCACGGTCACCCCCAGGCGGTGCTGCACCGGCTGCTCGGGCCGGACAACCTCGCTTTGCCGCGCACGGACGTCGTCGCCCTGGGGGAACCCGATCTTGGACAGGCGGCCCGGGCCGCCCTGCTGTCGCAGGCCCTGCGCCCGGCCGACACCACCGATGCCTGGGCCGACCTCGACCCGGACAAGCGCGACGCGATCGCCGAGGACGGCCTCGCGGGGTTGGCCCTGACGGAGGCCGCCGACGAGCGGGAGGAGGCGCTGGTCGCGGCGCTGGCCCTGCGCGAGACGCTTCAGGTCCCGGGCGCCACCGCGGCCCTGGTCACGCCCGATCGCGGTCTCGCCGGGCGGGTCGCGGTGGAGCTGCTGCGCTGGGGCATCGTCGCCGAGGATTCGGCCGGGCTGGCGCTCGCCGGAAGCCCGGCCGGGCGCCTCGCCCGGCTCACCGCGGAGCTGGCCGCCGACCTCGCCCGCAACCAGGCCGACGCGATCCCGGCCCGGCTGATCGCGCTGCTGTCGCACCCGATGGTCCGCCTCGGCCTGCCCCGGTGCGACGTGGTGCGCGGCGCCGCCGCCCTGGAGATCGGGCTGCTGCGCGGTCCCGTCCCGGCCCCGGGTTTTTCCGGGCTGCGGAATGCGCTGGCGGCCGAGCGGGTCGGGCCTCTGGAGCGCCGCCCCCGGGCCAAGCGCCGCCTGAAGGACATCGACTGGGATCTCGCCGCCGACCTGCTCGCCCGGCTGGAGCAGGTTTTTGCGGAATTCCCAGGCCCGGACGGCGCCGCCGACTGCGATCTCGTCGCCACCGCGGCCCTGCACCGCGCCGCCTGCGACGGGCTGATCGCCGGCCCGGAGGACGGCCCGCAAGTCACGCCGCAAGACGCCCCTCACGACGTCCCTGAACAGGCCGAGGACGGCTCCCTGTCCTGCCTCGATGCCCTGTTCGACGATCTGGAGATGGCCGAGCCCGGCCTGATGCCGGGGCGGTTCGACGACTACGCGACCTTCTTCACATCGCTCGCCCGGGAGCGCCTGGTCGGCTGCTCCGGCGAGGCGCCGCATCCGCGCCTGCGCATCCTCGGCCTCCTGGAGGCGCGATTGCTGTCGGTGGACCGGGTGGTGCTCGGCGGGCTCGACGAGGGCGTCTGGCCGGTGCGGACCCTGACCGACGCGTTCCTCAACCGGCCGATGCGCGAGCGGGTCGGCCTGAACCCGCCCGAGCGCCGGATCGGCCAGATGGCGCACGACTTCGTGCAGGCGCTGGGCTGCCGCGACGCGGTGATCACCCGGGCGCTCAAGCGCGAGGGTTCGCCGACCGTGCCGTCGCGCCTGATCCAGCGCCTGCGCGCGTTTGCGGGCGACGCGCGCTGGGAGGCGGTGCTGGAGGCCGGCCGGCGCTTTTCCGGCCTGGCCGCCCGCCTCGACGCGGCCCCCCCCGAGAAGCGGCTGAAGCGCCCGGCGCCGAAGCCCGACCCGGCCCTGTTCCCGCGCTCGCTCAGCGTCACCGAGATCGAGACGCTGGTGCGCGACCCCTACAGCATCTTCGCCCGCCACGTGCTCGGGCTCGACCCCCTGGAGCCGCTGGCCGCGGTGCCGAGCGTGGCGACCCGCGGCTCCCTCGTGCACGACATCTTCTCGGAGTTCGCCAGCGCCCATCCGCAGGGCTTGCCCGGGCAGCCGGAGGAGCGCCTGCTCGCCATCGCCACCAACGCGTTCGGCGAGATCGCCGACACCTATCCGGAACTCTACGCCGAGTGGTGGCCGCGCTACGAGCGCATGGCCGCCGCCTACCTCGCCTGGGAGGCGCAGCGCCGGCCGGTCCTGCGCCGCATCCACCCGGAGGTGTCCGGGCGCTGGGTGATCCCCATGGGCCGCGAGAGCTTCACCCTGCGGGCCCGGGCCGACCGGATCGAGCTGCGCCCGGACGGCACCGCCTGCATCGTCGACTACAAGACCGGCACGCCGCCCTCGGCCAAGATGATCTTTACCGGGTTCTCGCCGCAGCTGACCCTGGAGGCGGCGATGCTGATGCACGGCGCCTTCGACGGGGTGCCGCCGGTCAAGACCACGCCTGACCTGCTCTACGTCCACGCCTCGGGCGGCCGGAAGCCGTTCGTCCCGATGCCGGTCAAGCCGCCCCGCGGCGAGGAGCGCAGCGTCGACGCGATCGTCGCCGAGCACGCCACCCGCCTGAAGGGGCTGGTCGCCCGGTTCATGACCGGCGATGCGGCCTACACGGCCAGGCCGTACCCGCAATATGCCAGCCAGTACGGGGCCTACGATCACCTGGCGCGGGTGCTGGAATGGTCGCTGGGTGGGGAGGAGGGTGGGGAGTGAGCCGGTCCGACAGCGGACCGCGGTAAGATCGAGTCCGACTCAGGAGGCCCCGCCAGTCCGCCTGACGTGACAACGCCGGAGAGGTCCCATGCCCGAAACGAAGCCCCTGGCCGACCCCACGGCCCGAGCGCGGTCCGTTGGTTCGGGAACCCCTCCAAAGGGCGGTTTTGCGGCGCTCGTTCCGGAACTTGGCGTTACGGATCTCGATGTGAGCTTGTGCTTCTGGTGCGGCCTGCTCGGTTTCGCGGTCGCCTATGACCGGCCGGCCGCGCGCTTTGCCTATCTGAGCCGCGGTTTCGCGCAGGTCATGCTGTGTCAGCTTAACGGAAGCTGGGAGACCGCCGAGCTGCGCTACCCGTTCGGCCGGGGCGTCAATTTCCAGACGAAAGTCGAGCCGCTGGATCCAGTTCTGGCCGCCCTCGAAGGGGCGGGCTGGCCGCTTTACGAGGCTCCGCGCCACGCTTGGTACAGGGTCGGAGACACCGACCATGGCCAGCGGGAATGCCTCGTGCAGGATCCCGACGGATACCTCGTCCGCCTCGCAGAAAGTGTCGGCGTTCGCCCTGCGAGTGGGGGGTGAAGGCGCTTCGGGCGTCGAACGGACGGGCTGGATTCCCGCTCCGGAATGGTTTGCCGGATAGCCACGACATTGATGGAGGATGCGCATGAGCGGCTCCGCCTCTCTCCCTCCCCCCTTTGCGGGCTACGGGCTATACAGGTTTCGGTCAGAGCCGTGGTCCTGCCGCTGGCGGAGGAGGCGCGGGTCCCCTCTCCCGCACGGGAGAGGGACAGGGTGAGGGATGCGACCTGTCCGGAAAGCCCCGGTCCCTCACCCCAACCCTCTCCCGCACGGGAGAGGGCGCGCGTCGCGGCGTGCAGGAGCGCCGGTGCCTCAAAACTGTGTAGGCCGCAGCTCTGCGGGGGAGGGCGCATGGCAGATCCGGAGCGCCTCGTCCGCTGAAGGCCCCGAATGCTTCGTCGCGCAAGACCTGCGCGTCCGGAAACAGTGCTGTCGCGCTCTCAAAAAAACGCCTGCAGCCCCGTTTGCGCCCGGCCCAGGATCAGCGCGTGGACGTCGTGGGTGCCCTCGTAGGTGTTCACCGTCTCGAGGTTCTGGGCGTGGCGCATCACGTGGTACTCGCCCATGATGCCGTTGCCGCCGTGCATGTCGCGGGCGGTGCGGGCGATATCGAGGGCCTTGCCGCAATTGTTGCGCTTGATCAGCGAGATCATCTCGGGGGCCATCCGGCCCTCGTCCATCAGCCGCCCGACCCGCAGGGAGGCCTGAAGCCCGAGGGTGATCTCGGTCTGCATGTCGGCGAGCTTTTTCTGGACCAACTGCGTTTGCGCCAGGGGCCGACCGAACTGCTTGCGCTCCAGGGTGTAGTTGCGCGCCCGGTGCCAGCAATCCTCCGCGGCGCCCATCGCCCCCCAGGAGATGCCGTAGCGCGCCCGGTTGAGGCAGCCGAACGGACCTTTCAGCCCCGAGACGTCGGGGAGCAGCGCGTCCTCGCCGACCTCGACGCCCTCCATGACGATCTCGCCGGTGGTGGAGGCGCGCAGGGACAGCTTGCCCTTCAGGGTCGGCGCGGAGAGGCCCTTCATGCCCTTCTCGAGCAGGAAGCCGCGGATCGCGCCCTCATGCGCGTCGGACTTCGCCCAGACCACGAACACGTCCGCGAAGGGGGCGTTCGAGATCCACATCTTGGCGCCCGAGATCCGGTAGCCGCCGTCGATCTTCTCCGCCTTGGTCTTCATGCCGGCGGGATCGGAGCCGGCATCGGGTTCGGTCAGGCCGAAGCAGCCGATCCACTCGCCCGAGGCGAGCTTGGGCAGGAATTTCTGGCGCTGCGCTTCCGAGCCGTAGGCGTGGATCGGGTACATCACCAGCGAGGATTGCACGCTCATCATCGAGCGGTAGCCGGAATCCACCGCCTCGACGGCCCGCGCCACCAGCCCGTAGGCGACGTAGGAGGCGCCGGCGCAGCCGTATTCCTCCGGCAGGGTCACGCCGAGCAGGCCGAGCTCCCCCATCTTCCGGAACAGCCCGGGATCGGTCTTCTCCTCGGCGTAGGCTTCGACGATGCCGGGCAGGAGCTGCTCCTGCGCGAAGCTCTGGGCCACGTCGCGGATCGCCCGCTCGTCCTCGGTGAGCTGGTCGTCCAGCAGGAACGGGTCCTCCCAGACGAAGCGCGCCGAGGCCGGGGCGGACGGGGAGGCGCTGCCCGGGGGGCGCATCGGAGCGTTCATGGGATTTCCTCGCCGACAGGGTGTGGCGGGCTTCGGCCCCGCGCTTGACGTCAACCTAGACCCGGACGGCCTGCCGTCCAATGCGCCCGGTGACGCTGGGCTCCGAGCGTCACGCCCGGCCGAGGATCGCCAGCCACAGGAGCGTCGTCAACGGCGCCATCAGGGTCGAGACCAGCACCGAGGCCGCGACCATCCCGGTCTCGGTCCGGTAGCGCGCCGCCAGCAGGTAGGCGTTGATCCCCACCGGCATGGCGGCGAACAGGGTGGCGACGCCCGCGTAGGCCGTCGGCATCTTGAAGACGTGGAAGGCGAGCACCCACACGGCCAGCGGGTGCAGCAGGTTCTTCAGGCACGCGATCACCAGCGCGCCCTTGAGGTCGAACAGCACCCGGTAGCGCTTGAGCCCCGCGCCGAGCGCCACCAGCGCGCAGGTCGAGGCGGTGCCCGCGAAGGCATCGATCAGGGCCTTGGGGATCCCGGCCGGGGTGATTCCGAGACCCTTCATGGCCATGCCGATCAGGAGCGCCACGAAGATCGGATTCTTGAGCAGGACCAGGCCGAGGCCGCGGAGGCGCGCCAGGACCGGCAGGCCGGAATCGGACTCGATCAGGAAGGTGGCGCAGCCCATCATCAGCGGAAGGTGGACGGCGAGCAGCATGAACAGCGGAAAGGCGCCGTCCTCGCCGTAGGCCTGGAGGATCATCGGCACGCCGACGAACACGGTGTTCGACTGGCTGGCCGCGAAGCCGTGCAGGATCGCGCCGCGCCTTTCGATCCCGGCGCGCCGCCGGGCGATCAGCGTGCCGACGAACCAGGACACGCCCGCCCCGCCGAAATAGGCGGCCCAGTAGGTCCAGGCGATCTCGCCGGTCATCCCGGGCCGGGTCAGCGTGGCGATGATCAGGGCCGGCACCGCCACCGCGAACACGTATTCCGACAGGCCGTCGCTCACCTTGTCGGAGAGCAGGCCGGTGAGCGCCGCGCCCCAGCCGATCAGGACGATCCCGAAGATCGGGGCGATGATGGCGAGGGCGTTCACGGATCGGGTGGGGGCTGCGCGCGGGGGGAACCCGCGCATACCATGATGCGGCCGGCTTTTGCGCCCCCGGGCGCGCCGGGGGCTTGGTATGCGGCCTACTTGTTCTCCAGAACCTCGATCGGGTTCGTGCGCTGGCTGGCGGGCGGCTCCTTGGTCAGGTTGGCGCCGCCTTCCCGAGGCGCCGTGCCGTCCTTGGGCGCGCCGGGGCCGCTGGTGGCCGTTCCGCCCTGGCCGGACTGGGTCGGCACCGAGCCGGAGGCCAGTTCCAGGCAGGTCACCATCTCGACGTAGGACGGGTAGCCCCCGGCCTTGAACTGGTTCTCGCACTGGCGCTTGGCCGCGGGGCTGTAGTTGCCCCAGTTGTTCGCGGCCTGGCGCTTGGCCTCCCGCTCGGACCGGAGGCAGCCGTCGTAGTTGGCCTGATCGCTGATCGAGGTGTTGGCGACCTGCGCCGACTTGCAGGTCGACTCCACGTCGAGGTTCGGCACCGTGTCGGCCCGGGCGGATCCGGAGGCGAGGGCCAGGAGCGCGAGCGCCCCGGGGACGGCGGCACGGAAGGGGACAGGCATGATCGTGAGGCTCGCGGTCTGTGGCGATGGTCGCCGGCGGAATTGCCGGCACAACGCGCCAGGACGGCTTTCGGCACCACGCGCGCCCGCGTCAGTCGTCGTGCGCCCCGCGCAGGGCCTGGTCGAGGTCGTCGAACAGGTCCTGCGTGTCCTCGATCCCGGTGGACAGGCGCAGCAGGTCAGGCGGGCAGGGGCTGCCCGGCCCCTCCACCGAAGCCCGGTGCTCGATCAGGCTCTCGACGCCGCCGAGCGAGGTCGCGCGCTTCCACAGCCGCACCCGTGCCGCGGTGGCGATCGCGGCGGCCTCGCCGCCCGCCACCCGGATCGACAGCATGAAGCCGAAGCCGTCCTGCATCTGCCGGCGCGCCACCGCGTGCCCGGGATCGTCGGGCAGGCCCGGATACAGGACGTGGCTCACATGCGGATGCAGGCTCAGGCGCTCGGCGAGCCGCAGGGCGCCCGCCGATTGCGCCGCGGCCCGGAGGTGCAGGGTCCGGAGCGAGCGCATCAGCAGGTAGGCCTCGAAGGGTCCGAGGATGCCGCCGCTGCCGGCGCGGATGCCCCGGATCCGCTCCCAGAACGCGTCGGCCTTCGCGCCGGCGAGCACGCCCGCCACCACGTCGGAATGGCCGTTCAGGATCTTGGTGCCGGAATGCATCACGATGTCGGCGCCGAGTTCCAGCGGGCGGGTGTGGACCGGCGAGGCCGCCGTGGAATCGACCGCCAGCCGCGCTCCGGCCGCGTGGGCGATCTCGGCGGCGGCCGCGATGTCGGTCACGGTCCAGAGCGGGTTGCCGGGGGTCTCGATCCAGACGAGCTTGGTCCGGCCGGGCTCGATCGCGGCGCGCAGGGCCTCCAGGTCGTCGGTGTCCACGAAGGTCAGGCCCAGCCCGCGGCGGGGCGCCTCCTCGCGCAGCCAGCGCTTGAGCGCCCAGTACATCACGGTGCCGGCGACGACGTGGTCGCCCGGCTCCAGGGCGCCGAACACGGCGGTCGCCGCCGCCATGCCGGAGCCGAACAGCAGGGCGCCGGCCTGCGCCCCCTCCAGCATCGCCAGCACGGCCTCGGCCTCGCGCACGGTGGCGTTGTCGGGCCGGGCGTAGCAGTAGCCCGAGCTGTAGCCGTTGTCGGGGTCGCGGATGAACGTGGTGGAGAGGTGCAGCGGCATCACCACCGCGCGGGTCTCGGGCTCGATCCGGCCCATGGCCTGCGCGGCGAGGCTGCGGCGGGAGAAGCCCGCCGGCGTGCCGTTGCCGGTATCCGTATCCCCTTGCGGCGCGTTAGGCTGTGACATCTGGCGATTCCGGCGGATGGAAACGGGCGCGTGCCACGGCGCATGCGTCCCTGCAACCTGTGCAATCTGGATTGTGCCGCATCCCGAGAGCCCGCAGGCGCGTATCGGGACGCGGCTCCCACGGAGAACGAACGACGATGCGGGCCGCGACACAAGTTCCCGAGGGTTCGGCCCTGCCGCCCTGGCTGCGGCTGGCCGCCGCGATCGTTCCGGTGGTGATCACCGCCGCGATCGGCTCTGCGGCGACCCAGGCGGAGATCCCGGGCTGGTACGCGAGCCTGAACAAGCCGTCCTTCAACCCGCCGAACTGGCTTTTCCCCGTGGCCTGGACGGTGCTCTACACGATGATCGCCGTCGCGCTGTGGCGGCTGCTCGGCGCGATGCCCCGCACCGGTCCGAGCCGCGAGGGCTGGTGGCTGGCGCTCGCCGCCTTCCTGGTCCAGCTCGTGCTGAACGCGGCCTGGACACCGGTGTTCTTCACCGCCCACGCCATCGGCTCGGGGCTGATCGTCGTGGCGATGCTGCTGGTGATGGTGCTGTGGTCGATCCGCCTGACCTGGCGGTTCGACCAGGCGGCGGCCTGGCTGCTCGTGCCCTACGCCGCCTGGGTCGCCTTCGCGACGCTGCTCAACGCCGCGATCCTGCGGTTGAACTGAGGGGGCTCAAGCCCCGGCATGCTCCTCCGATTCCTCGCCCGCCGGCTTGCCGTCGTCGCGGGCGCGGTGGAGCATGAAGATCGCCAGAACCATCGTGAGGATCAGCCCGGCCAGCACGCCGAGTTCGATCATCGAGGCGTTGAACAGCGCCTGCTTCTCCGGGGACCAGTCCTTGGCGTGGGTGATCTCCGAGGATTGCAGGGTGATCACCAGCACCCGTCGGATCGAGGCGATCAGGCCGACGATCAGGAACGGCTCGCAGGTCAGCTTGCCGGACCGCATCGAGACCCGCACGGTGTGCAGGATCTCGATCAGCATCAGCAGGAACAGCAGCCGGTCGATGACCTCCAGGATCTGCGTGGCGCCCCCGAGGGAGCGCAGCGCCTCCCAGGTCAACCCGGCGGCCTCGACCAGCGCGACAAGGGCCGTGACCGCCAGGAGCAGTCCGAGCGCCGCGTAGATCGCGTGCTCGGTGTGGAGGAAGATCCCGCTGGCGATCCGCGTCAGGCGCCCCTGCTGTTCGTCGTCCCTGTCGGCCATCGCGCAACGTCCCCCCGGTGAAACCGTGACGGCTGTCGCGGCCCCGGGCCGCGCGCACGTCGTTCACCGAGTCAGAGCATCAATCCGGGGGCGGGTCACCCCCGTCCGGGACGATGCTTTGGTGGAAGGGACGATGCTTCAGTGGAAGAACGGCAGGGCGTGCGGCGCCAGGTAGCCGAAGCCGAGCAGCGCCGCCCCGGCCAGTCCCAGGAACCCGCCCGCGAAGACCAGGATGGCGATGCCGGTGATCACCTCGGCCGAGGCGAGCACGATGCCGATCTGGAAGGCCGCGGAGGCCAATTCATAATGGTGGTAGCGCAGCAGCGACAGGTCGCGCCGCTCCTCGGAGGCGCGGGCCTTCGCGGTCAGCTCCTTGCGGCCCTCGCCGGTGGCGGGCTCGGATTCCCAGCGCGCCAGGGTCTTGGCCCATTCGGCGCGCTTGGCCGCGATCGCGTCCTGGTTCGGGCCGGGCGGCACCAGCGCGATCGCCTCGTCGGCGGTCTTGAGCACCGTCGAGCGGATCGTGCGCGCCTGGAAATAGGCCCACTGGTTGGCCGCCTCGACATTCGAGCCGATCGAATCCGTCTGCGCCGCCTTGCCCAGGGTCTCGCTGAAGGCGAGGAACAAAGCCAGGATCGAGATCAGCAGCGCGACGCGCTTGTTCGAACCCTCGATCGCCCCGTGACCACCCGACATGCTTCCCGATTCCCCGTTGATTCGACGGCGGGAGTCACATCCCATCGCGGCCCCGGGCGCAATGCGGAAGCGGCCGCCCTGCGCTATTCCGCGGCGATCCGCGGCGGCAGCGCCCGGCCGTCATTGGCCGGATGCCGCGCCTCGTCGTAGCCCGGCTCGTCCTGCGGGTCGTCCCGCTCGCCCACGAAGCGGCCGAACAGCCGCCCGAGCAGGCGCGAGAGGTCGTCCATCAGCACGAAGATCGCCGGCACGAACACCAGCGACAGCACGGTCGAGACGATCAGGCCGCCGATCACCGCCACCGCCATCGGGGCGCGGAACTCGCCGCCGATGCCGAACGCCATCGCGGAGGGCACCATGCCGGCGGCCATCGCGATCGTGGTCATCACGATCGGCCGGGCGCGCTTGCGGCCGGCATCGACGATCGCGGTGGTGCGGTCGACCCCGGCATGGATCTGCTCGACCGCGAAATCGACCAGCATGATCGCGTTCTTGGTCACCACGCCCATGAGCATCAGGATGCCGATCACCACCGGCATCGAGATCGGCATGTTGCAGATCAGCAGCGCCAGGATCGCGCCGCCGATGGAGAGCGGCAGCGAGAACAGGATGGTGAGCGGCTGCAGGAAGTTGCCGAACAGCAGGATCAGCACGCCGAACACCATCATCAGGCCGGCGCCCATGGCCAGCGCGAAGCCCTCGAACACCTCGCCCATCACCTCGGCGTCGCCGGTCTGGCTGATCGTCACCCCGGGCGGCAGGTTCTTGGCGGTGGGCAGGTTCATGACCTGCTTGATCAGCTCGGCCAGCGCGTCGGTGCCCTGCATGTCGCCCTCGATGGCGACGCGCACGGAGCGGTCGTAGCGGTCGATGCCGGTGGGACCCTGGCCGAGGCTGATGTCGGCCACCGTCGCCAGCGGCACCGCGGCGCCGCCCTTCACCGGGACCTTCAGGGTCTCGAGTTCGGACAGCCGGCCGCGCAGGCTCTCGGGCAGCTGCACCCGGATCGGCACCTGCCGGTCGGTGGCGTTGAACTTGGCGAGGTTCATGCCGATGTCGCCGATCGTCCCGACCCGGACGGTCTCCGCGATGGTGTCGGTGGAGACGCCGAGATCGGCCGCGACCCCGGGCTTGGGGCGGATGCGGATCTCGGTCCGGTCGAGCGGGGCCGTCGACATCACGTTGACGAGGTGCGGGATCTGAGCCGCCTCGCGCTGGAGCTTGGCCGCCACGTCGGCCACCACGGCCTTGTCGGGCCCGGCGATGATCAGCGCCATGTCGCGCTGACCGCTCTCGCGCAGGGCCCAGAACCGGATGTCGGGCTCCTCGCGCAGGATCGCGGCGATCTCCGCGTCGACCTGCTTCTGCGTGCGGTGGCGGGTGTTCTTCGGCGTGAGGTTGATGGTCAGCGTCGCGAGCCGGACCTCCTTCTTGCCGGGCAATTGCCGGCCGCCGTCCACGAACACGCTCTTCACCTCGGGCAGCGCCCGGATCTTCTGCTCGATCGCGTCGCTGAGCTTCACCGTGTCGGGCAGCCGGGCGCCCGGGGGCAGCTCCAGCACGAACAGCGTGCGGGCCTGGTCCTCCGCCGGCAGGAAGCCCGCCGGCAGGAGCCCCGTGGAGGCGATCGAGCCGGCAAAGCACGCGATGCCGAGGATCAGCGTGATGAACTTGTGCCGGACCGACCAGGCCACCAGCCGGGTGTAGCCGCGCATCACGATCCCGTCCGTCGTGTGGTCGGGGCCGTGGTCGCGCAGGAAGTAGGCGGCGAGCAGCGGCGTGATCAGCCGCGCCACCAGCAGCGACATGAACACGGCGGCCGCGATGGTCAGGCCGAATTGCTTGAAATACTGGCCCGCGATGCCGCCCATGAACGAGACCGGCGAGAAGATCGCGATGATCGTCGCCGTGATGGCGATGACCGCGAGCCCGATCTCGTCGGCGGCCTCGAGCGAGGCGCGATAGGGCGATTTCCCCATCCGCATGTGCCGGACGATGTTCTCGATCTCCACGATCGCGTCGTCCACCAGGATGCCGGTGACCAGCGTGATCGCCAGCAGGCTCACGGCGTTGAGCGAGAAGCCGAGCGTGCTCATCACCCAGAAGGTCGGCAGCACCGAGAGCGGCAGCGCCACGGCGGCGATCAGCGTGGCGCGCCAGTCGCGCAGGAACAGCAGCACCACGACGACCGCGAGGGCCGCGCCCTCGATCAGGCCCATCATGGCCGAGTGGTAGTTGCCGATGGTGTTGACGACGCTGGTGTCGATCAGGTCGAACCGCACGTCCGGGTTGGCCGCGTGGAGCGCGGCGATCTTCTTGGCGACCCCGACCGAGACGTCGGCGTCGCTGGCGCCGCTGGCCCGGGAGACCGCGAAGGCCACCACCGGCTCGCCGTTGAAGCGCGCGAAGGTGCGCGGCTCCTCGGCGGTGTCCGACAGGGTCGCCAGCTCGTCGAGCCGGACCTTGCGGTTGCCCGGCACCACGATCGAGGTCTTGGCCAGGGTGTCGAGGCTCGCCGAGGCGGCGAGCGCGCGGATCGACTGCTCCTGCCCGCCGACCTCGCCGCGCCCGCCCGCCATGTCGGCCGACGTCAGGCGCAGCTGCCGGTTCACGTCCGCCGCGGTGATGCCGAGCGCCAGCAGGCGGTCGGGCTTCAGGGTGACCCGGATCTCCCGGGCGACGCCGCCCAGGCGCTCGACGCCGCCGACGCCCTTCACGCTCTGCAGGCCCCGGGCGACCACGTCGTCCACGAACCACGACAGGTCCTCGGGCGTCATCGCGGGCGCGGAGGCGCCGTAGACCATGATCGGCAGGCCGGCGATCTCGACCCGGGAGACGATCGGCTCGTCGATGGTCCGCGGCAGGTTCTGCCGGATCTTGCTGAGCGCGTCCTTGACGTCGTTGGTCGCCCGGTCCTGGTTCACCTCCAGGCGGAACTCGATCGTCGTGGTCGAGATGCCCTCGGTGATGGTGGACAGGATGTGCTTGACGCCCTTCACCCCGGCGACGGAATCCTCCACCCACTTGGTGACCTGGGTCTGCAACTCGGCCGGCGCCGCGCCGGACTGGGTGATCGTCACCGAGACGATCGGGATGTCGATGTTCGGGAACCGGGTGATCGGCAGGGCGCGGAAGCTGACTAGCCCCAGGATCATCAGGACCAGGAACAGCACCACCGAGGGCAGCGGCTTCCGGATCGCCCAGGCGGAGACGTTGAGGCGCATGTCTCTGGTCCTACCGCGGGGCCGCGTCGGCCATCGGGGCGCTGACGGGCGCGCTCATGGGCGTGTTTGTGGGAGCAGAGACCGCCCGCACCCGGTCGCCGTCGCGTAAGAAACTGCCGGCCCGGGCCACGACGCTCTCGCCGGCCGCGACGCCCGACCGGATCTCGGTGAAGCCCTCGGAGGTGAGGCCGGAGGTGACGGCGCGCGCCTCGACCCGCCCGTCCTTGGCGACCAGCACGCTGGCCCTGCCGTCCGCCGCGTAGAGCAGGCTGGAGACCGGGACCGCGAGACCCTCCCGGCGCGCCACCTCCACGTTGCCGCGGGCGAAGGCGCCGATGCGCAGGGCCGGATCGTCGGAGAGGCGGATGCGGACCTTGCCGAGCCGGGTCGCCCGGTCGACCTCCGGGTAGACCCGGCGGACCTTGCCGCGCAGCTGGCGGCCGTCGTCGAGATCGAGGCTCGCCGGATCGCCGACCTTGATGCGGGCGAGCGCGGTCTCGGGCACCTCGCCCTCCAGCTCGATCTCGCCGCGGGCGATGAGGCGGAACAGCGGCTCCCCCGCCGCCGTGACCGAGGCGCCGACCCGGGCGGTGCGGCGGTTGACGATGCCGGCCTCGGGGGCGCGGATGTCGGTGCGGGCGCGGCGCAGGGCGATCTCGGATCCGGCCGCCCGCGCGGTGGCGAGGTCGGCCTGGGCCGATTGCAGCCCGCCCTTGGCGGCGGCCAGGCGGCCCTCGGCCCCCTGCGCGGCCGAGACGCGCTGTTCCAGCACGGCCGCGGTGGCGTTGCCGGTCTTGGCCAGCGACTGGGCGCGCTCCAGCGATTGTTTGGCTTCGACGCTGGCGGCCTCGGCCTGGACGATCTGGCTCCGGGCCTGGACGATGGCCGCCTCGGCCCGGGCGACCGCGGCGACGTTCGAGGCCTCCTGGGTGACGATCATCTCCTGGGACAGCCGCGCGAGCACCTGGCCCTTGGTGACGCGATCCCCTTCCTCGACCAGCAATTCGGTGATGCGCAGGCCCTCGACCTCCGGGGCGACCAGGATCTCGTCCCGGGGGACCAGCGTTCCGGTGACGACGGCGCGCTCCACGATCTCGCGGCGCTGGACCGGGACGACCGTGACCGCGGGGGCGATGGCGGAGGCGTCGGGGACCGCGGCCGTCTCGACGGCGCGGGCCGGCATTGCTGCCAGGATCAGGAGCCCGCACAGGACGCTGAGGCGGCACGCGCGCCCGGACATGATCGGCAAAACGGAAGCCTCGCTGGCGGGGTTGTACTGGTGCTGCCCCTCCGTCGCTGTGCAGATCGGCGTTTTCATGGCGCGGGCACTCTCGATCGAACCAGCATAGCGGCTTCGTACAAGTCCGTCCCCGGAGCCTGGAGCCGCAGGTGGGGTGCAGATGAAAACAGCAGCGTTTGACCGCCTCCGACCTGCAACCGTCGCCGCGATGGGCCGTTATTAGTCCGATGGTCTTCGTGCGACCGGGGAGGATTCGATGAGCATCTTTCAGATCAAGCAGACGAAGAGCGGCGCCGTGGTCTGGACCGGTGCGGCCGACGACGCGCAGACGGCACTCGACGCCATGGCCCGCGAGGCCGGATACCGCGACTTCTCGGCCCTGCCCGACACGATCCGCGACACCGGACTCGAGGCCGCCAAGCTGGACCTGATTTCTTAAGACAGTCTTTGCCATCGCGAAGCGAGCGAAAGGCGTCCGTCATCCATGACGGACGCCTTTCTTATGTCTGCTCGGCGAGCATCGGTGTCAGCCCTGAAAGACGCTGAGCCGGCTCCTTCAGTCATCCCGGGTCCGCGAAGCAGAGTCCGGAATCCGGAAACGCAGGTCGCGCAGGATCTCGCGCTGTCGGCGGCTCCGGGTTCAGGGTTCGCCTGCGGCGCCCCGGACTGACGGGGTGGAGGTAGGGGTCGCGGTCGAGCGCCCGCTGCACTCAGTCGCTTCGCTGCGCCGCCTCAGAGGCTGTGAGTCTTTCGATTCATCGCTGGCGACAGACGATGACGCTTCAGCAGACCTCAGGAGGTTCATCCAGGCTCGCGATCCCATGTGGGACGTCCCCCCGAAGGTTTGGGCTCGAGGTCGATGATGGAGCGCGACATGCCTCCTCTCCCGTGCGGGCTAGCGGATTCACACATCGGGTCTGCAGAATACACGGGAGGCACCGCGGCTTTCCCTCCCCCCTGTGCGGGGGAGGGTGGCCCCCAAAGGGGGTCGGGAGAGG
>NZ_VRVG01000064.1:0-30467 GCF_008040085.1 Methylobacterium sp. WL7
AAGCTGTGTCTTATCAATATAATAATTGTCACGCGATTTTGTTACTGAGATTGATCGAGATGGACGCTGGCCGGTTAATGCAGGCTCTGCAGCCTGTTTGTATGCAAAATTTAAGCTCAAAGAACCTGTTTTAGACCTGTTCGGTGAGAGCAGGTCGCTGTTCGCATCAGGCGTAAGTGACTGCACGACCACTCAAAATGGCCCCCTGAGCCCAATTTCTGATCTTTTCTGGCCTGTATTTCTGTGAAAACAGGTCATCTGGACAATCGCCGTAGCGACGATGGTCCCATTGTTCCGGATGGTCCTGTGTGAGTCGATCGAGCGGGCACTGCGAAATAAAATTACTGAAATCAATTGGTGATCTATGATTAATGACATTAACCAGCGGTTGCGACTTCCGGCCAGCGTTTTAAAATTTCACAAAATATTTTTCGCGACTTTCTTCATATCGAACGTCCGGAGCCTGGCGTCCGGACCGAAGGTTGTCTTACTTATATCGCCACGCGCCGCATCAGGTGGCGCTGCCCAATTCGCGGGACGTGTGGCGAGTTTACCTTAAAACGCGAACCCGACTTCGGCCGCGAAGGCCTCGAGGAGCGGCAGCGAGGCGTCGAACAGCGGGCGGGAGCCGAAGGCGTCGCCGGCGCGCACGAACAGGGTCGCCTTGGCGTTGCGGTGGGGGCCGAATACGCAGGCCAGGCGGCCGTCGTCCTTGAGCTGGTCGAGCAGCGCCTGCGGCCTGACCTCGACGCGGCCGTTGATCAGGATGACGTCGAACGGCGCCTGCTTGGGGGCGCCCGCCTCCAGCGGACCCTCGAACACCCGGGCCGCGGTTCCGAGCTTGGTGCGGACCGCCTCGGCGAGGTCGGGCACCGATTCCAGCGCGGTCACGTCCGCGCCGAGTTCCGCCATCACGGCCGCCGCGTAGCCGGTGCCGCTGCCGACATCGAGGGCGCTGGCGCCGGGCCGGATCTTGAGGGCCTGGATCAGCCGGGCCAGCACCATCGGCGCCGGCAGGCAGCGGGCCTCGCCGTTGGCCCCGGCGAGGTTCAGGGTCTGATCGATATAGGCGAACGGCTCGCGGCCTTTGGGCACGAAGGTCTCGCGCGGCACCGTGTCGAACGCGTCGAGCACCGCGTTGTCGTTCACGTCGAAGGTCCGCAACTGGCAGTCGACCATCATCCGCCGCGCCTGCGCGTAATCGATCATCGAAGCGTGTCCTCGAACCGGATCGGAATGCTGCCCCGGCCGGGCCGCGGCGGACGCCGAGGTCCCCGGCCAAGCGCGAGCGTTCCGGACGCGCGCGTTTTCGGAGATCACCCGCCAAAACGCAAGGTTTTCGCGGAGGGGGCCATCGCCGGCGTTCCTGCCCATCGGCGATTCGAATGGCGGGGCGCGGGTGACGACCGCATCCCGCTGTCGCGCGTGGGTTGACCGCGGGCTCGCCTCGCACCGCCGGACGTTGAATAATGAGTGCAGACAGGACCGGGCGATCCAAGACGCCGGCCGTATCGGGAGACACCATGATTCCAGCCAGCAAGCCGATCCTGACCCGCGGCCTCGCCGCCGCGCTCGCCTGCCTGGGCGTCGGGACCCTGGCACCGGGCGGATCGCGCGCCCAGGAGACGCCGGCCAGCTCGGCGCCCCCGGCCAGCGTGCAGGTCGACCGCGGCTCGGCGCTCTACGGACGCCCGGAAGGCGGGGACGCGGCCAAGCTCGCCCCGGTGGCGGGGCCGCCCCTGGCCACCGCCGCCGCGAAGCTGCCGCTCGACAAGCTGAAGGTGCCGGAGGGCTTCAAGGTCGAGGTCTATGCCAGCGGCCTCGCCAACGCGCGCTCGATGACGCAGGCGCCGGACGGCACGCTGTTCGTCGGCACCCGCACGGTCGGCAAGGTCTACGCGGTGCTGCCGCAGGCCGGCCCGGACGGCAAGCGCGTGGTGAAGACCATCGCGTCCGGCCTGCACCGGCCGAACGGCGTCGCGTTCCACGACGGCGCGCTGTACGTGGCCGAGCTGTCCAAGATCTGGCGCTACGACGACATCGCCAAGCACCTCGACGGCGGCGAGAAGCCCAGCCTCGTCTACGACGACCTGCCGAAGGACGAGGCCCATGGCTGGAAGTTCATCGCGATCGGTCCGGACAACAAGCTCTACGTCCCGGTCGGCGCACCCGGCAACATCGTGATGCCCCCGGACACGCACGCCCAGATCCGGCGCATCGATCTCGACGGCAAGAACGCCGAGGTGGTCGCCCGCGGGGTGCGCAACACCGTCGGCTTCGACTGGAACCCGAAGACCAAGCAGCTCTGGTTCACCGACAACGGCCGCGACTGGGTCTCGGAGGACATCCCGAACGACGAGCTGAACGTCCTCACGGAGCCCGGCAAGCAGCATTTCGGCTATCCGTTCTGCCACCAGGGCACGTTCACCGATCCCGAATACGGCTGGGGCCATTCCTGTTCGGAATTCACGGCCCCCGCGGGCCTGCTCGGGCCGCACACGGCCTCGCTCGGCATGCGGTTCTACACCGGCGCGCAGTTCCCGGAGGCCTATAAGGATGCGGTCTTCATCGCCCGGCACGGGTCCTGGAACCGCACGACCAAGCTCGGCGGCGACGTGGTGGTTGCGCGGCCCGGCCCGGACGGCAAGGTCGCATCCGTCGAGCCGTTCCTGACCGGCTTCCTGCAGGACAACAAGTATGCCGGGCGCCCTGCGGACGTGCTGGTCGCCAAGGACGGGTCGCTGCTCGTCTCGGACGACTACAACGGCGCGATCTACCGCGTCAGCTACGGCCAGTGATGCGCGGCCGTTCGAGGATCGGGGTGGTCCGGGGGCTCGCGCCGGCCCTCGGCGCCTTGCTGGCGGGTGCGGCACTGGCCGCGCCCGTGCCCGAGCGCCTGGCGCCATGCGTGGCCTGCCACGGGAGCGGCACCTCCGAGACCGAGGGCGTGCCCTCGCTGGGCGGGCAGCAGGCGGATTACGTCGTGACGCAGCTGTTCCAGTTCCGGGAGAAACAGCGCGAGGCCCCGCCGATGAACGATGTCGCGGCCGGCTTCTCCGACGACGACCTGCGCGCCTACGCCGATGCGGTCGCGACCCTGCCGCCGCCCGCGTGGTCGGGGCCGGCCGCGGACCCGGCCCTGGTGGCGCGCGCCCAGGCGCTGGTTTCCAAGCACCAGTGTAATTCCTGCCACGGTGCCGACTTGACCGGCCGGGACGCGATTCCCCGGATCCGGGCGCAGCGGGAAGAGGTCCTCGCGCAGGCGCTCTCGGCCTACAAGTCGAACACCCGGCCGGGCTACGACCCCGCGATGAACGAGGTCGCGCAGGGCCTGAGCGAGGCCGACATAAAAGATCTTGCGGCCTACGTGGCCCGGCTCTGACGGACGCAGCTCAGCCGACGGTGCGCAGCGTATCGCCCACGGCCAGCGCCCCACCGGCGATCACTTCGGCGTAGACGCCGAGGTCGCGGTGGCCGAGCCGGGCGTCCAGGGTCCAGGGGATGTCGTGGTCGCGCACGCCGCTCACCGGATCGACGTTGGTGGCGGCGCAGCGCACGGTACGCTTGGTGATTTTAAGCCGTAGCCCGCTCGGCGCCTCGATCACCCGCCCGACCATGTCGAGCTCGGCGAACGGTGCCAGCCCGTCGACCAGCAGGTTGCCGCGGAAGCGCAGCGGGTCGACCGGCGCGCCGACATACTCTTCCACGGCCGCCACGCTCGCCCGGTTGATCAGCGAGACGTAGCCGGTGGGCGAATCGGTGAAGCGGTATTGCGGCGGCGCCGCGAGCACCTTCGGCTCACCCCGCAGGCTCTCCGGGAGGCAGTGCCGCATCAGGTCGGCGAGCCCGTCGCGACCGGCCTCCGTGTCGAGCCGGAAGGCCAGCGTCTCCCCGGCATGCTCGACCGTGAGGGTCGCGGTGGCATCGTCGTACCGGGTGCGCAGGCGGGCCAGCGCCTCGTCGCGCATCAGCATCAGGTACTTGGTCTTGGGCTGGTGCCGCGGCGCCACCGGGTCGAAGCCCGACGGCCCGTTCTCGATGGCGTAGAGCCGGTCCCCCGGGAAGAAGCCGCTGGTCTCCAGCTCCGCCCGTTCCAGCGGCTCGGGGCTCAGACCCTTCACGGGGTAGCGGTAGAGGCCGAGGAGGCCGATTTCGAGCGCGGCTTGCATGCCGGGAAGGTGGCTCGGAAAAGCTGCGCCGCGCAAGTCCCGAAGCCCTTGTGGTGCGCAAATACAACACCACATCGGGACTACCGGCGGCTTTCGGCGCCGGGGTCCCTCGCGGCAGAGTGCCGGGGGGCGACGTTTCGGCAGGGCCGCGCCATCTCGGGCGGCGGATGCCGGCACGGGAGGTTGAGACACACATGAATTTCGAACTCTACACCGAGCGCGCCCGCGGCTTCGTCCAGGCGGCGCAGAACCTCGCGATGCGCGAGGGCCATCCGCAGCTTCAGCCTGGGCACCTGCTCAAGGTGCTGCTCGACGACCCCGAGGGCCTGTGCGCCGGTCTGATCGACCGCGCGGGCGGGCAGTCGCGGGTCGCGCTGGCACAGACCGAGCAGTGGCTCGCCAAGCAGCCGAAGGTCTCCGGCAACGCGTCGGCCCCGCAGGCGACGCGCGAGCTGATGCGCCTGTTCGACACCGCCGAGCAGGCGGCCAAGAAGGCCGGCGATTCCTACGTCACGGTCGAGCGCCTGCTCCTCGCCCTCGCGGTGGAGAAGGAGTCCGAGGCCGGCCGCGCGCTGCAGGCGGCGGGCGTGACGCCCGCATCGCTGAACGGGGCGATCAATGCGCTCCGCAAGGGCCGCACCGCCGACAACGCCTCGGCCGAGAACGCCTACGACGCGCTGAAGAAATATGCCCGCGACCTCACCGAGGCCGCCCGGGACGGCAAGCTCGACCCGGTGATCGGCCGCGACGAGGAAATCCGGCGGACCATCCAGGTCCTGTCCCGGCGCACCAAGAACAATCCCGTCCTGATCGGCGAGCCCGGCGTCGGCAAGACCGCGATCGTCGAGGGCCTGGCCCTGCGCATCATCAACGGCGACGTGCCGGAATCGCTCAAGGACAAGAGCCTGCTGGCCCTCGACATGGGCTCGCTGATCGCCGGCGCGAAATATCGCGGCGAGTTCGAGGAGCGGCTGAAGGGCGTGCTCTCCGAGGTCACGGCGGCCGAGGGCGGCATCATCCTGTTCATCGACGAGATGCACACGCTGGTCGGCGCCGGTAAGGCGGACGGGGCAATGGACGCCTCGAACCTCCTGAAGCCGGCGCTCGCCCGCGGCGAGCTGCACTGCGTCGGCGCGACCACGCTGGACGAGTACCGCAAGCACGTGGAGAAGGACGCGGCCCTGGCCCGGCGCTTCCAGCCGGTCTTCGTCTCGGAGCCCACCGTGGAGGACACGGTGTCGATCCTGCGCGGGCTGAAGGAGAAGTACGAGCAGCACCACGGCGTGCGCATCCAGGATTCGGCCCTGGTGGCGGCGGCGACGCTCTCGAACCGCTACATCACCGACCGGTTCCTGCCCGACAAGGCGATCGACCTGATCGACGAGGCCGGCTCGCGCCTGCGCATGCAGGTCGATTCGAAGCCGGAGGAGCTCGACTCGGTCGACCGCGAGATCGTGCGGCTGAAGATCGAGGCCGAGGCGCTCAAGAAGGAGACCGATTCCGCCTCCCGCGACCGGCTGGTCCGGCTGGAGCGGGAGCTGGCCGACCTCGAGGAACGCTCGGCGTCGATCACGGCCCGGTGGAAGGCGGAGAAGGACAAGCTCGGCACCGCCGCCGGCCTGAAGAAGAAGCTCGACGAGGCCCGCAACGAATTGGCCGCGGCCCAGCGCCAGGGCCAGTACCAGCGCGCCGGCGAACTCGCCTACGGTGTGATTCCCGGCCTGGAGAAGCAGCTCGCCGAGATCGAGGAGAAGTCCGATGGCGGCCGCGACGGCATGATGGAGGAGGCGGTCACGCCCGCCCACGTGGCCGGGGTGGTCTCCCGCTGGACCGGCGTGCCGGTGGACAAGATGCTGGAAGGCGAGCGCGAGAAGCTGCTCGCCATGGAGGATGCGCTGGCCAAGCGCGTCGTCGGCCAGCGCGAGGCAGTGGAGGCGGTCTCGACCGCGGTCCGGCGCGCGCGGGCCGGGTTGCAGGACCCGAACCGGCCGATCGGCTCGTTCATGTTCCTGGGGCCCACGGGCGTCGGCAAGACCGAGTTGACCAAGGCGCTCGCCGGCTTCCTGTTCGACGACGACACGGCGCTCGTGCGCATCGACATGTCCGAGTACATGGAGAAGCACGCGGTCGCCCGCCTGATCGGCGCGCCTCCGGGCTATGTCGGCTACGAGGAGGGCGGGGCGCTCACCGAGGCGGTCCGGCGGCGGCCCTATCAGGTCGTGCTGTTCGACGAGGTCGAGAAGGCGCATCCGGACGTGTTCAACGTCCTGCTGCAGGTTCTCGACGACGGAAGGCTCACGGACGGGCAGGGGCGGACGGTCGACTTCCGCAACACGCTGCTGATCATGACCTCGAATCTCGGGTCCGAGTACCTCGTGAACCAGCCCGCGGGCGAGGACACCGATGCGGTCCGCGACGAGGTCATGAACGTGGTGCGGGGCCACTTCCGGCCGGAATTCCTGAACCGGGTCGATGAGATCATCCTGTTCCACCGCTTGGCGCGGTCGGAGATGGGGGCGATCGTCGAGATCCAGCTCGGGCGCCTGGCGAAGCTCCTGGAGGATCGCAAGATCACCCTGGATCTCGACGAGGAGGCCAAGATCTGGCTCGCCGACAAGGGCTACGATCCGGCCTACGGGGCGCGGCCGCTCAAGCGGGTGATCCAGAAGAACGTCCAGGATCCGCTGGCCGAGCAGGTGCTCTCAGGCAAGATCCACGACGGCGAGACGGTGCCGGTTCGGCTGGGCCCGATGGGCCTGATGATCGGCGACGTCACAGTCGGCGCCGAGCGCCGGCCGGCCAACGTGGCCCTGAACTGAGCGCTACGGTTTTGCGTAAGGCGGCGCACCGGATGACGGCGCGCCGCCTTTTTGATGCGCGGTCAGCCTCGTAGGACGATCTCGCCACCGCTGCTCAATAAAACCGCCGCGTCATTCCGGGGCGCCGCAGGCGAGCCCGGAATCCAGAGCCGCCGACGGTGCAAAGTCCTGCTCGACCTGTGTTTCTAGACTCCGGGCTCCGCTTCGCGGCCCCGGAATGATGCGGCGTAGGCTGGGGTGTCTGCGGAAATATCACCTGGTCAGGCGAAGAGGGGTCCACAAGCAATGAACCTGCCCACGGTCCGGCGCATCAGCCCGCCGCGACATGGCGAACCCGAGCCAGGATCGCCACCTGCAATGCGAAGCCTGCAGTCGCCGCAGCGGCGGCGGTGATCGGCAGGGCGGAGATTCCCGCCAGCGTGACCACCACGCCGCCGAGCGCCGCACCGGCCGCGCCGCCCAAATAGTTCGCCGAGCTGTTCAGCGCGACGGCGACGCTGCCGTGATCGGGCCGGAGGTGCAGCAGGGCATGCTGCTGCGGCGCCTGCGAGGCCCAGCCCATGGCGCCCCAGACCAACAACGGCAGGTAGCCGAGAAGCGGGGTGCCGAGCAGGCTGGGGAGCAATGCGAGCGCGAGTGTCAGGGCGGCCAGGATCACGGCCATCACCCGACGGGGATCGCGGGTCCGGTCGATCAGCGGGCCGACAGAAAAACTGCCCACCATCCCGCCGATGCCCCAGGCCCAGAAATACGAGGCCTCAGCAGTGCCGAGGCCGGCGCGGTCGAGGAGCGGTGCCAGATAGGTGTAGAGCCCGAGGCTGGCGATGGCGGTGAGGAACGTGACCGCGACCGTCGCAACAACCGACGCGTCGGTCAGCAGGGCTGCCCGGGCCCGCCACGATGGCGGCTCCGCGGCTTCGATGTCGGGCAGGCGTGCCAGGATCGCGACCGTCGCGACGGCGCCCAGCAGTGTCACCATCCACAAGGCGCTCTGCCAGCCGAGCCGTTCGGCGATCCACAGGCCGGCGGGCACGCCGATGACCGTTCCGGTGCTCATGCCCCCGAGGGTCAGCGCCAGGGCGCGGCCCTTCCGGCCCGGCTCCACCAGTGCGGCCGCCGACGCGATCGCCACCGGCGCGTATAGACCGGCCGCGAGGCCGGCGAGCGCCCGGGCCAGGAGCAGCCCGAACAGGCCGGTCGCCAGGGCACTCAGCAGGTTCGCCAGTGTGAAAACCGCGAGCGCCACGCCGAGCACCCGCCGAACCGGCCGTCCGGCGAGCAATCCTGCGCAGACCGGCGCCGCCAGCGCGTAGGCCAGGGTGAAGACCGTGACCGCCTGCCCGGCCTCGCCGGGCTCGACCTGGACTGCGGCCCCGATCCCCGGCAGCAGCCCCGCGACCACATACGCATCCAAGCCCAGGGCAAACATCCCGAGCGCCAGCACCGCGATTCGTCTCATGTCTCGCCGCCTCTTTACGATGTACGACGAAAATCGTACATAAACGGCGCCATGAGCCCCCGCAAGTTCTTCCATCCCGACGTTTCCGAGCTGACCCTGCACCGGGTCCTGTTCGCCCTGAGCGATCCGACCCGCCTGGCGGTGGTGTCGGACCTCGTGAAGGCCGGCGAGCGCGCATCTGGAGACCTGCTGGCCGACAGCGTGCCGCGCTCGACCATGACGCACCATCTCAAGATCCTGCGCGAGGCCGGCGTGACGCGCACCCGGCCCGAGGGGATGCGCTGCCTGATCGCGCTGCGCCGGGAGGATGTCGACGCGCGCTTCCCCGGGCTCCTCGACGCGATCATGGTCCATCGATTGACGGACGTAACGTCGGACTGAAACTGTACGGCCTCGTCTCACATCGCCCGATGTTCGACAGTGTCACTAGTCCCGTGTTTCGCTCAGTTTTTGCAGCGTAGAGGACCGAGCGCCGGTGAGGTTGTTCACCTCTCGCGCGCGAGACTGCGCGCCATGCCGTCAATGCGCCTCTTCTTCTTCGCCCTTGTTGCCGTGCTGGGCTTGCCGGTCGATCGCGCCGCGCTCGGCGAAGCATTCCGGTCTCCCACTACGGGAGAGGTCCGCTTCATTTACCTCGTGCCAAGCGATCGCTCGATCTCGTCGATCTATCCCAGCCGCATCGCCGAAGCGGCGCACCATTTCCAATCGTGGCTGGGCAAGAAGCTCGAGGGTCGCACGGTCCGTCTGGGTCATCCGGCGGTGAGGATCCTGCGTTCCGATAAGCCGGCCCGGTGGTTCAGCGCGGTCGATCAATACCGCGGGTTCGACGCCTTCTATCGCAACGCGCTCGATGAGCTGACGCGTCTGGGAGCTGCCAAGCTGAACGATCCGGAGGCACGATACGTCGTCTACGTCGACGCTGATCACGCCTGCGGGCAATCGGGAGCCGGCGGCAACGGACTCGCGGTCGTGTCCGCCAATGATCTCAGGGGGATCAGCGGGGAAGCCATCGTACCCGCCTGCGAGAAGGCCAACGGTGCCGAGATCGCAGGACGATGCCGCTGGATCGGCGGAATGGGGCACGAACTGTTGCACACGCTTGGCTTGAGGCATCCGGATCGTTCACCCGCATGTCAAACGAGCCAATGCCGCTCCGAGGCCCTAATGATGCAGGGCTATATCACCTACCCGAATGCCGTTCTTCTCGATGAGGAAACCGCCTCGCTACAGCGCTCGCCATTCATCCAGGCCGGTCAGATCAACAGATTGGCCGAGTGCAGTGGCCCGTGAAGGGGCTGGCACCCGAATGCGATCAGGCGTGGATGCCCAACGGCACGACCGACTCACAGGGTAATCCGCTAGGCCTTGCGGATCGCCCTCGCCAGGTCGGCCGCCTGGTCTCGATCCCGGCAGACCAGCCAGAGGTCGTCGTGGGCCGACAGCTCCGCATCGAACAGGTCGATGAAGGCGGCGGGCGGGGGAGCGAGGTCGGGCCAGTGATAGAGGCGAAAGCCCAGCGCCTCGAACAGGGGCAGGATCGGCGCTAGATCCCAGAGCATGCTGTTGACGACCGTCGCGTCGAGCCGCCCGGTGGCCAGGAGCGCCGCGTCCGAGATCGACCCGCCCTCGCTCCAGGGGAACCAGGCCCGCCCGTAATCCAGGGTGAAGCGCTGGGCCGCGACGGCGAGCCAGCCGACATGGCCGGTCCGGCGG
This sequence comes from Methylobacterium sp. WL7, assembly GCF_008040085.1. Classification (NCBI taxonomy): domain Bacteria; kingdom Pseudomonadati; phylum Pseudomonadota; class Alphaproteobacteria; order Hyphomicrobiales; family Methylobacteriaceae; genus Methylobacterium; species Methylobacterium sp. WL7. The sequence goes on from NZ_VRVG01000064.1 coordinate 10,161, forward strand.
GGTGAGGGGGCCAACGGCCGCAGCGCCTCCGTCCGGCGCCCGCACCGGGTCGGCGCCCAGAATGCCCGGCCCTCGGAGACGGCCAACAGGATGCCCGCGGCGGTCTCCGCATTCTCCGTGCGGGCGGGGCCGGAGCGGTCCTCGTTCCAGGCCGGCAGGTTCATCACGCCGGCGCGGGGCCAGCCCGACCGGCAGGCCGCCACCATCACGCCCCAGCCCGACAGGCCGCCCGCGAACGGCCGTGTGCCGTCGATCGGGTCGCCCACGAAGGTCCAGGCGTCGCGCGCCAGCATCGCCTTGGCGGCCGCGTGGCCAAGCTCGTCGGCCGTCTCCTCCTCGATCAGGTCGGGGCCGAAGCGCGCGTGCAGCAGGCGGCTGACCGCGAGATCCGCCTCGGTCAGAGCCTGGCCGAGGTCCGGCCCCTTGTTGGTCATCGCCAGGCCCTCCGCGCGCATCGCGAGCGCCAGCGGCGCGGCCTCCTCGGTGAAGGCGAGCATTGCGGCGAGGACATCGCCGACCGGGGCGTCGGGTGCGATCATGCGGCGAACAACGCGGGCTGGCGCAGCATCAGCGCCTGGACCAGGACGAGGGTCTTGAGATCGGACAGGCGCCCGGCGCGGACCTGATCCGCCAGGGCGCTGAGGGGTACCTCCAGCACCTCGACCTGCTCGCCCTCGCCGGGCAACCCGCCTCCCGGGCCGACGCGGTCGGCCTGACGGTAAGGGGCGAGGTAAAGCCACAGGCGCTCGGAGGAGACGCTCGGCATGCTGTAGGCATGGGTGACGCGCTCGAGCCGCTCGAGCCGCACGCCCGCCTCCTCCATCGCTTCGCGGATCGCGGTCGCCTCCGGCTCGCCGCCGTCGAGGCCCCCGGCCGGCGCCTCGTCGAGGGCGGGCGGGTCGCCCCAGAAGGCTGGGCCGACCCGGCTCTGCCGGACCAGCAGGGCCACCCGCCGCTCGGGATCGTAGGGCAGCACGCAGGCCGCCTCGCCGTGGTCCTCCAGGGCCCGCGGCACCGTGCTGCCGTCGGGCTGGGTCAGCGTGGCGATGCCGAAGGTGTTCCAGCCCCGGTGGATCACCCGCAGGGGCAGGGCGGTCTGCGTGCCGGTCATGAGCGGGTCAGCGCTGGGTGGTGGCGGCGGTCTGGCCGAACATCACCTTCTTGGCGTCCTCGCTCATGGTCTTGCCGTGGTCGGGGTTGACCTCCGGCGCCCGGGCATGGGCCGCCTGGGTCGCGGGCCGCTCCGCGATGGCTGTGAACCAGCGCTTGAGATTGGGGTGCTGGTCGAGGTTCTGGCCCTGCTTCTCCCACGGCACGATCCACGGGTAGCAGGCCATGTCGGCGATCGAGTACTCGGAGCCCGCGACGAAGGCGCGGTCGGCCAGGCGCCGGTCGAGCACGCCGTAGAGCCGGTTGGTCTCGTTGACGTAGCGCTTGATCGCGTAATCGATCTTCTCGGGGGCGTATTGCGAGAAGTGATGGTTCTGCCCCAGCATCGGCCCGAGCCCGCCCATCTGCCAGAACAGCCATTGCAAGACCTCGGCCCGGCCACGCAAGTCGCTCGGAATGAAGCGCCCGGCCTTCTCGGCGAGATACAACAGGATCGCACCCGATTCGAACAGGGAAACCGGAGCGCCGCCCCCGGCCGGCTCGTGATCCACGATCGCCGGCATGCGGTTGTTCGGGGCGATCTTGAGGAAGTCCGGATTGAATTGTTCGCCCTTGCCGATGTTGATCGCCTTGATCTGGTAAGGAATGCCCGCCTCTTCGAGGAACATCGTGACCTTGTGGCCGTTCGGCGTCGGCCAATAGTACAGATCGATCATCGGATTGTGTCCCGCTGACGCGTCATCCTGGACGGTGGGTGCCGGCTTTCGGAAAAGATGACGCAAAAACAAAGCTCTGGAGCCGCCTCGTGGACCGGGTGTCCGAGAGGAGGCTCCGAGCCCCCGGCGGTGGGGAGGTGGGTCTCTGCGGCGGTCCGGTCAAGCATCGTCCGGAGCGATCGCGGCCTCATCCGCCGAGGCAGCCCTGGGTCTCCACGTAGAGGGCGTAGAGCGACTGGCTCGCCGCCATGAACAGGCGGTTCCGGTGCCGGCCGCCGAAGCACAGGTTGGCGCAGCGCTCCGGCAGGCGGATGCGGCCGATCAGGCGCCCATCCGGGTTGAACACCATCACGCCGTCCAGCGCGTCCTCGCCCATGCCCCAGCCACACCAGAGATTGCCGTCCTGATCGCAGCGGATCCCGTCCGGCGTGCCGGGCCCCGCGTCGATCAGCACCCGGCGGTCGCGCAGGGTCCGGCCGCCGACGACGTCGAAGGCGACGATGCGCCGGGTAGGCTCGCCGCGGGATTCCACGAGGTACAGCCGCGATTCGTCCGGCGCGAAGCACAGGCCGTTCGGCCCGGCGATGGCGTGCGCGACCACCTCGAGGGCGCCGGTCTCCGCATCCAGCCGGTAGACGTTCTGGGGCAACTCGGATTCGGCGCGCTCGCCCTCGTAGTAGCCGGCGATCCCGAAGGTCGGATCCGTGAACCAGACCGCGCCGTCGCGCGCGACGACGAGGTCGTTCGGTGAGTTGAGGCGCCGGCCCTCGAAGGCGTCGGCCAGCACGGTGAGCGACCCGTCATACTCGGTCCGCACCACCCGGCGGCCGCCATGCTCGCAGGTCACGAGCCGCCCCTGCCGGTCGCGGGTGTTGCCGTTGGCGAATCCCGACGGCCTGCGGAACGTGCCGACGGCGCCGGTCTCCTCGTCCCAGCGCAGGATCCGGTTGTTCGGGATATCGCTCCACAGGAGATAGCGCCCATCCCCGAACCAGACCGGCCCCTCGCTCCAGCGGCAGCCGGTGGCGAGGCGCTCGACCGCCGCGCTGAACACCCGGTAGCGGGCGAACGAGGCGTCGAGGATCTCGACCGCCGGGTCGGGGTAGCACGCGCTCGGCGTCCACACGGGATTGGGCTCCTGCCGCTGGCGCGCCGATCCGGGCGCAGGGCAACCGCGATACAGGAACGATCGGGCGACGCCAGGGCACAGAGGTGCGCGGAGCGCGGTCCTTCAAGCGATCGCCAAGTCGGTGCCCCGGATGCGAAGCGGAGGATGGCGGCCGGACGAGATCGTCAGTCGGCGCTTCGCCTCGGCGGGAGCGACGAGGACCAAGATCCCCCACCGCCAATCTCCGCGCCGCGTCTCCACCGCCCCCCAATGGAATGCAGTTCGGTTCGTCGGTGCGAGAATCAGCCCTCGCCGTCCCAAGGAAGACCGTACGCGCGCCTGAATTGTCTGACAAGTGAGGCGATGCCGTTTGAAGCGGCTTTCGACAGCCGGCCGCGCAATCCCGGCCCACGATGGCCCCTGTGGCCCGCTGCCCCGTTGCGCCCGGACCGGCGAAACGCTACGGATCTGAGCCCGTAACGGGGTGTCGGGGTGTGGCGCAGTCTGGTAGCGCACCTGGTTTGGGACCGTCGGGTCTTACCGCCCCTAACTCCTTGCTCCCGCAGCTACTTTTGACGTTTCAGCGCGGGCACGTCGGGGATTATGTCGGGTTTCGCCGTCACGGGCGCCATTTTGGCCGCGGTTTCCATCGCCTCCAGCACGTCCTCGTGCATCACGTGCGCGTACTTCGAGGTCGTCGCAATGTCGGCGTGCCGGAGCATGCGTTGGGCGACCTTCAGGTTCCCCGAGGCGCGCAGCACGCGGGTCGCGGCCGTGTGCCGGTTGTCGTGGAAGCGATAGCCGGCGACCACCGGCTTCACGTCCCGGCGGAAGGCGGTCTTCAGCCCCTCGTAGGTGATCGGATAGCGCTGGCCGGCGCGGCGGCCGTCTCGGGCCCGGTCGGCGATGTAGGTGAACACGAACTCCGGATGCTCGCCCTGGAGCGGCCAGAGCAGCGCGCGCACGCTCGGCGGCAACGGGACCGGCGCGAGCTTGTCGCCCTTGCCGAAGATCCAGAGCTGCCGGGCGCCCCAATCGACGTCTTTCCAGCGCAGGCTCACGCACTCGTTGAGCCGGCAGCCGGTCATCAGGGCGAAGCGCACGATCGCGTGGTAGTCCGGCCGGAGGGCGGCGAACATCGCCTCCTCCTCGTCGCCCTTGAGCTCGCGCACGCGCTCCTGCGGCTCGGACATCATGTGCCGGCGCCAGTCAACCGGAGCCGTCGGCTCCTGCCACAGACGGGCCGCGCGGAGTAGGATCGTCCGGAGGATCTCTAGGGTCCTATTGACTGTCGCGGCCGAGACCGTCTCGCCCCGTTGGTTCTTCTCTTGGCGGCGGGTGGTCTTCAGGCGGATCACGAGGGCGTCGTCGATCGCCACGACCCGCTTCGTGTCGCCGACCTCGCGCTGGAGCCAGCCAAGGGTGCGCCAGATGTCGTTTTGCGACTTGGCGAACTGGCCGACCTCCTGCCAATAGCGGGAGGCGGCCAGTGCGAACGTCATCGGTTCCCGGCCGAGCTTTTCTCGGGTCGAGACTTCGGCCTCGGCTTCCTTGCGGCGCTCCCTTTCAAAGAGCTCGGCTTCGCGGCGTGTTTTGCACTTGGTGCTACCTGCAAATCTGCTGTTTCTGATCTCGAAATCGTAGTAATAAAATGGCCGATTGGCTTTCTTGTAAACCGACATGATGTATCCCTTGGCCGAAGACAAGAAGGCTCGCGCGCCATTATCTGCCTGTGGTCAAAGGGAAGCATAGACGTTGCGATTGCAAGCTCGCAGTGAGATTTTGAAACAGAAAAGCATTACCCTCAATGAGGCGACAAGAAGCAGTTCGGAGCGCTTTCGTTGCGCTGCAACGCTACCGAGAGGCTTTCGGCGACCTCCCGCCGCTGTTCGCCTTGCACGGCACCGATGCAGCTTTGGTGCAGCTCATGTATGCCGCGGTCCGTGACGGCCGGCGGCTGGCCGAGGCAGATCTCGCGCGGGCGCAGGGCTTGGAGCCGGCGCCACTGGTAGGGCTCCTGTAGCCTGGTTCGCGAAACCTGAGGATTGTTTAGAGACGCCTGCACGACCTGCGCCGATTTCGCGGTATGAAAAGGTAGATCTCGGACACGTGCGCGCCTGACGCCAGGACGCCGGTCTACCCACCAAACAGTTCAAGGCAGCACAGCTCGCCCGGCACATGCCGCGCGGGCTTTTTCCCGTTGGAGATGACGATGACAATCGCGACCCTAATGCTTAGTCGCAAGGAGGTTTGCCGCCTCCTCGGTGTTTCGGACAAGTGGCTGCGGTCCTCACCGACGGCCCCGGCATACATTGTGTTTGGCACGCGCAAACACCTCTACCGCCAACAAGATATCGAGGCCTGGCTCACGGCGCGGACCGTGAACCCCGCCGAAGAGCGCGCCGCATAGCGCCACCGCCTCGGCGAGCTCGGCGCAGACCGAGCCACCCTCGACCGCTGCTGGATCGGCAAAGACTGACGGCCGAGCGATCCGACGCGCGACCGGCGGTGAGCCCGCTTCTGCAACGAAAAAGCCCGCCCGACACTGGCAGGTCGAACGGGCTAGGCTTCAATCAGCGAGTTCCCAATGCCCGACAACGTGCAGGCTCTCGAGGCCTCGCGCGCACCCGCGCGTGCGCGATCCACAACTTTCCCTTCCTCGCGCCTCTCTGGTGCCTTGTCTCGACCTGGCTGCCGGGCGTGATCGCCGCGCCCGATCTAGCGCAAACTTTTGTTCAGTCGACCCGAGAGCGAGCTTTCGCCAGCGCCATGCGGCGCCGTCCGGACGCTCGCCGGCAAGTCGTTGAACCGGCAAGGCATTCGGAGGGCGAAGCGCCTCCCTCGTCGCCTGCCTCTTACGTGCGGGTGCGCGATGCGCAGGTGCACCCGCGTAGTCCTGTGTTTGGTACTCTCTCCCGCACGACGCTCCCGCACGGCCTGTCCGGCGCCGAGATCGAGCGGATAGCCGGAGGCCTCCAGGCGCTCCGGCGGACCGGCTTGGCGCTCTACTACGCCGTGATCGGAGACGACGCCCTCGACATGCCTGCGGCCCAGGCCCGCGCGGCCATCGCCCGATGCACGAGCCGGATCGCCCGAGACCAGGCCCTCGCCGGCCTTCCGCAGCTCTGGCTTCGCGTCGTCGAGGTGACCGGCGGGGTCCACGCCAACCTCATCTTCGTTGGCACGGCCGAGATGGTCGACCGCCTGCGCCGCTCGAAGGTTCTCGCGCCGTTCCTCCGGACCGAGCGTGCGATCCAGCCCGTGTCGAACCCCGACGGCTTGATCTCGTATCTCGCCAAGGAGCGCCCGGCGGTGGTCCGGCATGGCTCTCGGCTCGGCCCGCGGGTCGTCGGCTCTCACCGTCTTGCAGGCGGTGGCGATCGTGTTGCGCTCTCCCGGCAACTCGCGGCCGAGGCGATCGACACCGGCCTCGTGCAGCCCTGGCAGCGGACCAATGCCAGCGCCGCAGGGAAGCCCGCCAGGAAGGCCGGGGCCGCCGCTCGTGCCTCTGGCCGACCCGAGGCAGCCCGACCGCCCGAACCGCCGCCCCTGGCCGCCTCTGCGGCTCCGGAGGCCATTCCCGACCACCCGGAGGCCTGCCCGGCTGTCCGTCTCGCTCACGGGGAGCTCGCCGATGTTCGACTTCAACCTCGCCGCCGAGGAGGGCTCGCTCTGGACCGAGGTGGTGAAGTGCCGGATCCCGCCGGGCCTACGCGACCGGATCAACACCGCAGCCGCAGCCGAGGCGATCTCGATGTCGGAGTTCATCCGCAGGGCGATGACGGACCGGATCGAGGCGGTCGAGGCCATCCTCGCAGGCCAGGCCGACAATCAACTTCGCATCTAAAGTTCAGGGCCCCTTTAATTGAGGCCACGGACATAAAGGCTATCGAAAATGGCGAATATCAAGATGCGGGACGATCCCGCGACACTTCAGGAGCTTACAGGCCTCGGCCTTATGTGGCTGACCTACGAAGAGATGGCTCGTTACTACAAGGTGACCGATCGAACGATCTACAAATTCTTTAACAGATGTCCTGCCGCCCGTGAAGCCTTTCATCGAGGGCAGGCTATGGGCCGCTTGGCTCTTCGGAGGCGCATCATGCAGTCGAACCACCCGGCGGTGATGATCCACGTCGCCCGAGCGATCCTCGGCTGGAGCCACAAGCGCCAGGTCGAGGTGGTGAGCCGCCCGCCGGTCAATATCTCCGACGCCGAGCTCGCCGCGATCATCTCGCGCCCCTCGCAGTAGGCCTCGACCCCCCTTCCGACCCTCCCGGCCCGCCTCGTGCGGGCTTTCGCATTTCTGGAGCCCTTCGATGGCTACCACTCCACCGCGCTCGTCTTTCGAGGCCTGCGCCATGTCGATGAACGTGCAGCTCATCCTTGAGCTCGTCGATCGCATGAGCGGTCCGATGCGTCGCGACGCCCTTCTCTCCGACACAGCGTGATCCGCCGGCATTGCCCGGCACCCCTCAATCTCACATCGAAGGAAATCCCCATGTCCAAGACCAACATCAACCCGGAGGCCGATGCCCGCTGGCGTGCCGCCGCGGAGAAGACGATCCGCCGGCTCACCCTGGAGCGCGCCCTCGATGCGGCCGGCGTGGTAGGCGAGGACAAGGAGCTCGTGGCCGACCGGATGAGCCGGTACGTCACCCTGGCCGAGGACGGCGGCGAGATCGTTGCCACCGTAGTCGACGAGGCTGGCGAGCCCCGGCTCGGCTCCCGCAGCCTGCCGGTCTCGGTCGATGCCCTGGCTCTGGAGTTCCGCGAGAAGTACCCACGGAATTTCGCCAAGCCCGAGCCGAAGGCGCCGACCGGCTCGACGGCGGCGCCCGCCGGCTCGAAGTGGACAGGTCCGAACCCGTTCGCCGCCGGCAGCCGCTCCCTCACCGACCAAGGGAAGCTCTTCCGCACCGACCCGGCGCTGTACTCGCGCTGGAAGGCGGAAAGCGAAGGCCTCCCGGCACCGACCGCCCCGAGCGGCCCTGCTCCGATCTTGGGCGCCCCGATGCGCTACTTCCGCCCCGGATCGCCGGACTGGAGTTTGACGCGCCAGGGCGAAATCTTCCGTGCCGACCGTGCGCTACACGACCGCCTGAAGGCGGCGAGCGAGGCCGTGTGAGCGCGGCCAGGAGAGCTGTGGCGACCGGGCGGCAAGGCTGCCCGGCTCGCCGCCTCGGCCGCCCCCGGCCCGCCTGGCCGTAGGGAAGGGCATCGCGGCCGACCGGACCGAGCTCCTCCGCGTCGGCGTGGATCATCCCAGCGGCGTCGTCCAACTCGTGCGGGCCGGCGGGCGCCTCGCCTTACGTGGCGATCGAGATCGCTAGGCCGGGCCCGCAGGTCGTGTTCCGGATCGGCCAGATTTGGAGTGGGCCGCGGACCGTTTGGGTCAGATCCTCGCAGGTAAGTTCGCGCAGGATTTGAAATCAGCTTGACCGTAAAAGCATCCGAGAAGGGCGGACGGCTGCCGTTTACGGCAGCTCAGCTTCTATCAAAGTCTGCAGTTTCTCGATGAAGCGTGTTTGCGTCGCGCAATCAACATTGTGCAGGTACGCTCTTACCTGATCGAGTAGGCATGCTTCGACGGCTTCGGCCAAGGGCACCGAGGCGTCCGAACCAGGCTTTGAAGTGAAAACCGAAACAGGGAGGCCCACAGCACTTGCTAGACGGGCAAGTGTCTTGCTATTTTCGGTCCCATCATTGTTAGATCTGTCAGACGTCAGCCCATCTATCATGAATTTTTCCAAAAAATGGGCTGTATAATGAATAAACGATCAAATCGAATATTGTTCCAGAATAAAATTGGGCGGTCTGTGAAATTTTGGAACGGATGTGATGTCGTCGCGTAAACCTAGGATCTGCGTACCAAAATTAATTCGTCGGCATCACAGGACGCGAAAACCCTCATGCGGGTCAATGCTATCGATGGCTTCGATGCTGATCTGGATCATCTGCGCGGCGCGCTCAATGCCTCATCCGTGGTCGGTACTTGGGACTGGGATCATGTGCGTGGCGTCGTCGTATACGATACGGGAGCAGCTCGGCTCCTAACCGGCGATCCAGAGCTTGCAGATCGCGAGATTGACGGGGTGGCCGCAGCTTCCGCGGTTCATCCGGAAGATCATGAATGGCTGGCCGTGCATATGAAGCGGGCCGCCAACGCCGGAGGTCTTGTGCTGGCCGAGTATCGCGTTGTCGCGGCTGACGGGTCCGTAAGGTGGCTCCTCAACCGAGGCCGAACTCATCAGGACGAAGCGGGGCGCCCAGTACGCTCGCGCGGTATCCTGATCGACATCACCGAGATGCGCGACGGGGGCGAGCGCTACGTCCTAAATGAGGCGCCGAAGCCGGAGAACCAGCTCCTTCGTGCGGCCGATCTCGCGATCGCGCTGAAGCAGTTGCTTGGCGAGGAGGCACCGAACGAAATTCAGTCCGCGGCAGACTTGCTGCTGTTCAGCCTAGGGCGAGCCATTGGACGGCTCTGACGACCGATCCGCCGTGGTCCGCCGAGCACCTTGTCGAGGTGTTCCGCAGGGGCGCCGTGTTGTCCTGACCCCTACGGCAATGCCGGATCGATCTTAGTCTCCAGTTCTTGGAAAGGACGAGTGTCGATCCAATCGCCGTTGGTCATTTCGACCAGATTGACTGTTCTCCGCCATTGGGTGCCGAGTTGGCCGCTGTAGAACATGGCTCCGATAAGGTGCTGAGCGATCCCGTTCTGCTTTGGCACCACGGAATTGCATTCAATGCGGATCCCCCTGCCAGCCGGGATGACCTTGCCGATGGCTTGGCCCGCGCAATTCAGGCCGAGCGCTGCAAGGCCTGGCTTCGCGATCACGCTCATTGCCTCTGGAACCGTGCCCTTATCCACGATGGCAAACTCGGCATACCGGAGCGCTGCGGCTCTGCTGCCTTGGTTCGTGATAGTGAGGGTGGTCGAGAGGTATGCTTTTCCACCGCGGGGGACGTCGGCATTGCGCTTGATGCCGAGATCTAGGAATGGGTGATCGCTCTCGATGAGCGCAGCCTGAGCGATGTCGGCCTGCCGCTTCGCCTGCACGTAGGCGCCTCCGGCGAACCCGGCCGCCGCGAGGGTGGCGATTAGCGTGACGCCGCCGACCATGCGCTCGTAGCGGCGGTGCTTGGCATCTTCGCTCGGCTGCGATCCTTCCACCGAAGGTCTCCCGTTTCGGCTACGCCTGCACGAGGGACGGCGTGGCGATCCGGACGCCGTCGCCGGCCGCCTCGTCTCCGTCGATGAAGTCGACGCCGGCACGCTCCAGGGCCTGCCGGAGCACCTCGACTGTGGCGCGCTGTGCCTTCGTCCGCTCCTTCTCGAAGCCGACCACGGTGACCACGGAGACCTTCGCGATGGCAGCGAGTTCGCCTTGCTGGAGGCCGAGGAGGGCTCGAGCGGCGCGGCATTGGGCGGGAGACATCGAGGCATCCTATGCGATGCGAAGAACCCTACACGTTATGAATAGATACATCAAACTCTGTAATCAGATTACAGAAAATGATTGACCCGGGCTCGGGCCGGCGTATCGTCACCTCAACTAGGAGATGATGATGCAGCCGAGACCCGCCACCGCTTCGGACCGCCCGCCCTTCGATGCCGCCCGATGGGTCGATAGAGCACGTGCCGTCGAGCTCTTCCTTATGGCATCGCCGGGCGGCCTCTCGATCGGCATCCCGACCGGCTACGACCCCAACGACCTGCGCCGCCTTCGGGACGAGCTCGGCGTAGAGCTCCGCGACGCACAGGCCGAGCGTGAAGTGTGGGCGCACCTCTTGGCGTGGGCCGATCGGTGATCCTCCGACCCTCGACCAAGATCCGCACGACGACTGGCACTACGATCCGCTTCGGAGCCGCCCGCTACATCGCCCACACCGAGGACGGCCGCGGCGTCGTCGCCTGGATCAAGGGCCAGCCGGTCCCGCTTGCCGACAACCCGCCTGCGATCGAGGCCGAGCTCACCCGCCTGGCCGATGAACATGCCCGCGAGGCCGCCGCTCGGTTCGGCGGCCCGATGGAGGCATGGTCCGGAGGGGACGGCAAGGCCGGTATCCGTCGAGCCCTTGCCGAGCTCGCCCGACGGGAAGCCGATGAGGAAGTCGCCCGCCTGGAGGCTGAGATCGCGCGCCTGGAGGGCCGAGAGCCATCGCTACGAAGTGCTGAAGAGCCGGAGGGTGCACGTTCTAGTAGCTAGACCATTGGCTTTTACAACCGTACGGAATTTCGGGGAAACAATGAGCACAGAGGTGAGCGAAGCGTGGCGCGTAAATTAATCAACCCTCTGAGCACCGCGCAAAAGGTTCGGCGCGGCGTCGCCCTCGGAGCGGTCGTCGTCGGCATCTTCCTGGCCGGGCGGTTTTACCATCGCGACCGGCCGGCGCCGGAGGCCTCTCCGCAGGTCGCGACGGCGACGGCCACGTCCGACGGCTACAAGTGGACCTATCAAGAGGGCGAGGCGCGGCCCCGGCACCCGCTCGACAGTGACCGAGATCTCAACGCCGAAGGTAAGGCCTGGGCTCGGGCGAATGACGTCGCCGAGCCAGCGAAGGAGCCGGCGAAGGAATGCGTCGCGACCTACGCGCGCTTCCAGAAGATCCGGCAGGGCTACTCACCAAGCCATGTCCGCAACATCATGGGCTGCGAAGGCGAACTCGTCTCGTCGCAGCGGGTCGGGTCGGACGAATACCGCACCTACCGTTGGCAGGGTCCGACGCTCGGCTCCGGGTTGGTCGCGATCTTCGTCGGAAACCGCGTCTCCAGCACGTATCAGCTCGGTCTGAAGTGATCTAGCCGCCCGAGACCAAGACCTTCACCAAGCCCGCCCTCACCCGGCGGGCTTGTTCTTTGACCGGCGCCTCGCGCCCACGCGGCCCGGCCGCCCCCCTCATCATGTCGATCACATCGCCGCGTCGGCTCTGTCCGACCTGCGGGTGCGCTGTCGCGTGCCTGCCAAACCAGACCGCTGAGAGCTTCGCCCGCCGAGCCGTCTGCGTGCCCTGCGCCGAGCCTGACGAGCCGGAGCTCTCCTTCACCTCCGGCCCGGCCTACGCGCCGTCGCCGCTCTCGCCGCCTGCGTGCGGCCCCGTCGCGGCCTGACCGCGCTACCACCCCGAGGACATCATGACTGAGATCAAGGCCTGCGAGCGCTGCGGGCGCTCGTTCACGCGCGCCGGCATGCCGTACCAGCTGTCGGCGACCTCATGGCAGAGGAAGCGCTTCTGCTCCATCCGCTGCGCCAATGACCACACGGCTGCCGCCCGCACCCGGCCTCCCGCCGAGCATTTCCATGAAAGCCACAGGATCGACTTGGCCACCGGGTGCTGGCTCTGGACCGGTTACGTGATGCCCAATGGGTACGGGCAGTTTCACGAGAACGGCCGCCGCATCCTAGCGCACCGCTATTCCTTCAGGCTCCACAAGGGGGCGATCCCGCGCGGGAGGAACGTCTGTCACCGCTGCGACGTCCGCCACTGCGTCAACCCTCTGCACTTATGGCCGGGAACGCAGCGTCAGAACCTTCACGACGCGATCGAGAAGGGGCGCTTCTCGGTCGGCTCCGGCCACACGGGCGCCAAGCTGCGCGAGGCGGATGTCGCGCTCGGACGGGAGCTCAACATGTCGGTGACGACCTTCGCGCAGGCCTACGGGGTCAACGGCTCGACGGCTCACAGCGCGTTGACAGGCAAGACCTGGCGGCACGTGTCGCCGCCCGGCCGAGTGACCGGGGTGGTCTGTGAGGCAGCCTAGGCGGCCTCGGAGGCCCGCTTGGAGATCTTAGCGACGGTCGCGCGGGAGCAGCCGGTCGCGGCCTGGATCGAGGACCATGAGATCCCGGCGGCCAGCATCTGCGCGATGCCGGCGTTGCGGCTGGCATCCTCGGGTCGGCCCTTGTAGCGGCCCTCGACCTTCGCCTTGAGCTGTCCCTCGGCTTGCCGGCGGCGGCGGTCGTCGTAATCCTTCCGGGCGACTGCCGCGAGCATGTCGAGCATCATGTCGTTGATCGCGGCGAACATACGCGCCGTGAAGGCGTCGGTGCTCGCCGTGGCCATCATCCACGACGTCGGTAAATCCAAGGCCACGACACGAACCTGACGGGTCGCGAGCTCGGCCTTTAGCTTATTCCAATCCGCGGCAGTGAGGCGGCTCAGGCGGTCGACCTGTTCGACGAGGAGGACGTCGCCGGGCTGCGCGTCGGCGAGGAGCCGGAAAAGTGCGGGCCGCTTCAGGGTCGAGCCGCTTTCGTTCTCGATGTACCAGGCCGCGATGGTGAGCCCGCGCTCGGCAGCGAAGGCCTCCAATTCCTCGCGGGCGCGGTTAGCATCCTGCTCGGTGGTGCTGGCTCGCATATAGGCGCGTAGGAACATCGGAAACCACCACCGGTCTTTTTTGGATAGTTCACTTAATATCAGTCTGTTTCGAATGGTCAATAGGTATTTAGTGAACCAGTTCCAGGCCGGTGCATGAAAGGCATACCCAAAACACACCATACGGATCGGCTGCTCAGGGTGGAATGCGGCTTGTCCGCTTCTGAGCGACAAGGCAACGAAGCGGACGCCGCCGCGGCGCCCGCTTCCAGAACTTGGCAGACGGTGAACCTCGACCGCGAGCAACAGCCCTCCGCCTTTTCGAGCGTATGGCGTAGGATCGCCGCATGGGACTGTTGACCTTCAGCATCAACGCCACCCTGGACGGCTGCGTCGACCACCAGGAAGGCGTCGCTGACGACGAGACGCACGCCTACTTCACCCGTCTCATGGACGACGGCGGGGCGATGCTCTGGGGCCGCGTTACCTACGAGATGATGGAGGGCCATTGGCCGGCGGTCGCTCGTGGTGACGTAGAAGCACCGCCGGCGGTCCGCGAGTGGGCGGTCAAGTTGCAGGCCAAACCAAAATACGTGGTGTCATCGACACGAACAGATTTTCAGTGGACCAATAGCCACCGCATCACTGACGACCTGCGGGCAGGCGTGGAGAGGCTCAAGGACGCGACGCCGGCAGGCGTGCTCCTCGGTAGCGGCAAACTCGCGACCGAATTAGACCGACTAGAGCTGATCGATGAGTACAAGGTCCTCGTCCATCCTCGGATCGCTGGCCACGGCCCGACCCTGTACCAGAGCGGTCTTGCCAAGACGCGGCGGCTTGAGCTGATCTCGGCGAAGCCGCTCCGGAACGGCGCGGTTGCGATGCACTACCGACGCGAGGCCTGACCTGAGCCCCCCATGCACCGTACGGGCACCGAGGCGTCCCGGATGCGCTGCCACCGAGTAATCGAACAGCTACGTCGGCTTTCCACCATTGCGGATGCGGGTGCACTCATGGTGCTGTCCGGTGAGTTGCAGCCCACACGATTTGCCTCGAAGCTGGCGCCTGCCAATGAGCGAGAAGGACGGCCACCTGTGTCCACCGAACCCGTCAAAGGGCCAGCTTCGTACTTCCCGTCCATCGAGAAAAAGTACGGCCGCCCCATCAACGAATGGCAGCAGCTTGTCCGCGATCGCCTTCCGGCAAAGCACATGGACCTCGTGTCAATGTTGAAGGGCGAGCACGGGATGGGACATGGCCACGCCAACGCCATCGTTGCCCACGTGCTGTCCGCGGTAAAAGGTTAGGCAGCCTTAAAGCAAGCCGGGAGTGGCTGCTCTCCACTCCAAGCGGTAGTTGCCTCACGCCCGACGAATGGCAGCTTTGGAGAAGTGCCGGCGGCGGTCTGAGCGGCTGGGTTGGGTCGAAACCGGTCGCTCAAGACGTACTGCGCCGCGTTCCGTAAGCCGCTCTTATGCGAATGAGCTAACCCGCAACCGTGTCCGGTGCGCTCCTCGTTTGTGGCTGTCTGATAGGGGTTCCGCCCCGTTCAGTCCGCAGTGGCTCGACCGCTACGCTTGATCCGTCCTATCTTGGCGCCATGCCGATCCGGCACGAACACCGCTTCTTCTACCCGATCGACTGGCGCGAGCTGTCTATCGCCATCCGCTTCGGCCGAGCTGGTGGACGCTGCGACGTCTGCAGACGACCGCACGGGCGTATGGTGTGCCACCTCGGCGACGGACGCTGGTGGGACGTAGAGGCTGGCCGCTGGCGTGACGGGCGAGGGCGGCTCGCGCGCCTCGCCAGCACCGTCGATCTGCTGGCCACCGTGCGCACTACGCGGGTAATCCTGGCGGCTGCACATCGGAACCACGACACCGCCGACAACGCCAACGGTAACCTCGCGGCCTTCTGCCAGCGCTGCCATATGATCCATGACCGGCCAGAGCACCGCCGTCGTCGGTGGGCGACGCTGTTCCGCCGAAAAGCGCTCGGCGACCTCTTCCGCGGACCGTACCCGCCGGCTTGAGGGAAGCGGGGACAGGATCGGCCTGTCATCGGTCGGCGTAGGAGAAATCGAGGTTGAGCCCCTTCGACCGTCCGCCACTGCACGGGCGGCAGGTCGGGCCCTCGGCGTCTGCGGCACTCGATCCATCGCGGCCGGTCGGCAGCCTGGCAGCACCACCGGCACCGCCGCCACCCTATGGCTTTTCGGAAACCGGTTCGACCACCCTCGGCCGTCCCGTCGCCGTGCCTATGAGGCTGTCGATCCGTTTCTCGTTCAGTCGATCGGTGACGTAGGCCAGTCCAGCCTCGCTGCAGGCTCGGTTCAGGGCCTCATCCTCGTGCAGGGCCGTGATCGATCGCGCCAAGTCGGCCGCGGTTTCCGCGATCAGCCCCGCCAGCGGCTCCGGCAGGTCGAGCCCCTCTGCCGCCGCGGGCGTGCACACGCACGGCACGCCCGCCGCCAGGCTGTCCACCACCTTGCCCTTCACCCCCGCGCCATAAGCCAGAGGCGCCACCGTCAGCCGAACGCGGTCGAAGACGCAGGCCAGTTCCGCGACCTGCCCGATCGCCTCGACGCCTAGCCGGGCGGCCGCCAGGGTCCGCAGGCTCTCGGGCATACCGCTACCGACCAGGAGGCACGGGATCGCCGGCTCGAACGACACCGCCGGCATCACCGCTTCGATCAGGAAGCGAGCCGCATCGATGTTGGGGCGGTGCCCGTAGCCGCCGATGAACGCCAGCCCCCGCCGGTCCGCGAATGGCACTGCGGTGGGTCGTGGTGCGACCGCCCAAGGGACGACATGTACCTGTTCCGCCGGAACATGCCGACGCAGAAGCGTCGCCTCGTGGGTCGAGTGGGTGATCACCACATCTGCCGCTCGCGCCGCCGTCAGCTCCAAGAAGCGCAGATGCTCGGCGTATGCGGCGAGATCCGCCCGGTCCTCGATCTCGGCCTGCCGGGCGGTGCGCAGGTGGTGCAAATCGGCGATGCTGTAGACCAGCCGCGCACCCCGCTGCGTGTCGCGCACGAGCTGACTGTAGCGCCCGGCGGTGTCGACCCGATGAAGGTAGACCAGCGCGAAGGCCCCGGCGTTCCGGCGCAGCACCTCCTCGATCGTGGCGTACCAGGGGTGCAGGCAGCAGGCGATGCCGTCCGCCTCCAACGCCGCGGCGTCGCCGGTCAGATCCGTCGGCGCGAAACTCACCGCATAACCGAGCCGCTGCAGCGAGCGCATATGCGAGAGGATCGCGTTCGAGCCGGCATCGCGGCGGTGGACCGGCATCACGGTATCGACGACGAGAGCGCGCGGCCTGACGAACGCGGCCGAGGCCGGACGGCGTTGTCGGTCGGCCCGGACCTGACGCAGCCGCTGCGTCTGCTCGGTGAGGAAACCGAGGCGCCGGTCGAGGTCGGCGTCGTCCTCGACCTCGACGATCAGTTGGGCGAGGCGACCCTCGAGATCGGCGTCGAACACCGTGACCGGATCGAGCATCCGGGGCGAGGTCGGCAGGTGGGCGCTGTCGCCTTCGCGGCGCACGGCGATCTCGCTCCGGGCCAGCCGCGAGATCATGTATTCGGGGGGGCGGAATTCAAAGCCGTGGCGCCCATCGCCGATCCCCTCCGCCACGAGGTCGAGACGGTGCCGATCCGCCAGACAGCGGCCGATCACCCGGCCGTCGACCGAGATGACCAAGCTGACCGGCACGCCCGGCACGTCCGGGTTCCAGGCCCATCCGACGATGTGCTGCCGGCTCAGGTGGTCGATATGCCCGAGCAGCGCCACGGGATGCGCCCCTCGGGCTGATGCGGATCGCGGCCTCAGCGTGGGTTAAGCCGCCAGGGCGCGCGCCGGGAGCTGCAGCATCCCCACGCAGGCGGCGTCGGCCGAGCGGCGGACCTCGATCGTGTGAGTGGTGTCCGGCGTGAGCGGTTGCGGCAGCACCAGGTCGAAGGCGTGGCCGCCGTCGCCGATGCCGGCTGCCTTCAGATCGGCGCGGTAGCGATCGGCGTAGGCCAGAGCGACTACGGCACCGTCGACGACGATGTCGAGGCAGACCAGCCCGTCCGGGTAGGCCAGATCCTGCGCCCACCCGGTCACCCGCAGCCCGTCACACAGGTCGAAGTGGCCGAGCAGCGTACCGAACTGCGGCAGGTCCGCGACCGCCAGGCCAGCACGCACGGCGAGACGGCGACGCACGGCCTGTAGCACGAACCCGTCGGTGACACGCTCGGCACAGTACACCGCCGGGGTCGACCAAGCCTGTGCGGCCTCGGGGTACAGGGCGTGGAATGTATCGGCGTTGTGGAAGATGGCGCGGCCGTGGTCGTCGATGAAGCTTTCGGCGGGTGCGCCCTCGGCGAGCAGCACGTCATGGCTGTCGAGTTCGACGTGCCAGTAGGTGACGGCCTCGACGGCTTGCGCCTTCACGATGGTGGCGCCGTTGACGAGGTGCTCGGCCGGGATCAGCACACCGTCGAGGTAGAGGGCGTGGTCGGGAGACACCCACAGGTCGCGGCTCGGGATGCCGTCGGCGAGCGCCCCGGCCTTCACGCACACCGGCAGGACCGCCGGGTTGGTGTTGGCAAAGCGGCCGATGTAGCTGCGCGTGCCGATCCAGCGGATCGGGCGGTGCTGGCCGGAGGCGGTCATGACGGTATCGCCGATCGCCAGGGCCTCGACGGCGACCTCGCCGCGCAGGGTGAGAATGCGCGTACCGGTGCAGTAGCACGGGGCGTTGTTGGCCGGCGGCGTTGGATTAGTCGAGACCGGGGTTGTCGGGCTGGTGGGCTGGGTCGGTGTTGGATTAGTCGAGACCGGGGTCGTTGGGCTGGTGGGCTGGGTCGGTGCCGAGATGGCGACGTTGCTGATCCGGAATACTGTGCCGGTGCCGTTGGCCCCGCCGTAGGTCGTAGTGCCGTAGAGGTTGCCCGAGGCGTCGGCGGTCAGGCTGCCGTAGGGAAAGGCGCCGGTGGCGTTGGATCCGGCGTTATCCGTCGCGGCGAACGAGGCCAGGGTGGTCTGGGAGTAGCCGTTGGCGCCCTTGATCAGCGCGAACACCGCGCCGGTATCGTTGGCCCCGCCGTTGGACGTAGTGCCGTAGAGGTTGCCCGAGGCGTCGGCGGTCAGGCTGCCGGAGGGATAGGCGCCGGTGGCGTTGGATCCGGTGTTGGGGGCCCTCGCGGCGAACGAGGCCAGGGTGGTCTGGGAGTAGCCGTTGGCGCCCTTGATCAGCTCGAACACCGCGCCGGTGTTGTTGGCCCCGCCGTAGGTCGTAGTGCCGTAGAGGTTGCCCGAGGCGTCGGCGGTCAGGCTGCCGTAGGGATTGGCGCCGGTGGTGTTGGCGGCGGTGTTGGGGTCCTTCGCTTCGAACGAGGCCAGGGTGGTCTGGGAGTAGCCGTTGGCTCCCTTGACCAGCTCGAACACCGCGCCGGTATTGTTGGCCCCGCCGTTGGTCGTAGTGCCGTAGAGGTTGCCCGAGGCGTCGGCGGTCAGGCTGCCGTAGGGATAGGCGCCGGTGGCGTTGGATCCAGTTTGGGGGTCCGTCGCGGCGAACGCGTACAGGGTGTCGAGGGTGGCCATACCGCTGCTCTCTGCCGTTGATGTCCGCGTGTCAGACCACTGCGGGGACCGGTCTTATGCTCGACCACCGTACAACTGCGGCCGTTGGGTGCTCGCCTCGCTCGAGCGGGACGCGCTGCCGCAGCCATCACCGCGCGTACCAGTAGATCGCCCGAGAAACAGCTTAGACATACCCGAAAACTGACAAAATTCAGATCTGGTCTCTTTTAGGTGACAGTTAGTTTATACCGGTCGCGATAGGGTTGCATCGTATGTCTGTCCCTAACGCATTCGGCCTCAAGTGGAAATTCAATTCACCACTGCAACCGGTGGCGGTATTGGCTCAAGCGGTCGATATCCGGGGTCATGGGCTGCCGATAAAACTGCTAATCAGACGATGCCCGACAAAGCCCGAACCCTGGTTTCTCGACTTGAAGCTGCGTACGAGGCTGGCCGCGCGGTAGCGACCTTCACGAGCCTGAAACCGACGGAGCCGACGAGATGACCGCCAAACCCAGCATCCGGATCGTGGATGACCCGAGCGTGCGCGAGATCGTGGCGACATCGACGGTGACGGGCTCGCTGACGGAGGGGCTGCTGTTCGTCACCCTGGCCGCATCACGTGCGTTGCCGGAGGCGACGGGCTTGCCGCCGAGCCAGGGGCCGGTCGCGCAGGTGACGGGACGCCTTGTCCTGACACCGTCGGCGGCCGTTGAGATGGTGAACACGCTCAGCAGCCTGCTGTCGACGATACCGGGGATCAACGTCGCTCGCCGGTAGGCGCCAGCGACAAGAGCCAGGATGGTTCTGCAACGGGTCGCGGGCGGCTGTGAATGATGGTCTGCTAGAGGCGCACCCATACCGAACTGCCGCCGTTCGCTCCGATGAGCATACGAAAGCAGACCTGCGCCGTGTGCATCTGACGAACAGGGCCCGAAGGAGATCCTAGGCCGAAATGCTCTCCTAGGCGAAGACCGAGCAGTGACCTGATGGTTCTGCGCGCCCTTAGCCCGTCCAAACTACTAGAGCTCTAGCAATCGCGCTGTTCTGACGGTGATTGGATGGTCGGTCATGGCATCGAAGCAACCGTATCTCGTTTTGAAAGGCTGCGGTCCAAACCACACCGTTTTAGCAACGCGTCATCGTTAAACCCGTTTACGAGGTGGCTCGACGCTCTTCTCGTAGCCGCTGGAGAACCAGCCCGGAATGATGACGTCGTCAACCTGATGAAAGTTGGATCGAATAGGCTTCGCCGCAGTGCGCTATTGCGCAGTTCGAAGGCTGCAAGACGGCCTCTCAGAACGGAGCCGATGCCGCATCGGCCGACCGAAAGGAAGTGTAATGCGCGTTAAAAAAATATCTTTTAAATCCGGCAGAACAAAGAATGATCCGGGACTAATTTTCAATCCTGCGAATATAACCATTTTTATAGGACCAAATAACGGCGGCAAAAGCCGGGCGTTGAAAGAAATATATC
>NZ_VRVG01000065.1:0-30091 GCF_008040085.1 Methylobacterium sp. WL7
CTTCTCCAGGGTGGCACGCACCGGGATATAGGATTGTTCGACCAGCTGGGTGATCTCTAGGACGAGCTTGGCGACGACCTCCTTCATCGCGCCCGCCTCGCGGCGCAGCTCTTTGACCTCGTCGGCCGTAGCAGCCCCGGGCCGTGTCGCCGGCCAGGCCCTTATTGCCAGCCTACAGGAACTCCTAAGACCACTTCGTGGGAGCCGATCATGCTGCTCTCACCGCGCATGGCCCTCCAGCACGATACGGATCTTCTCCTCGGATGAAATTGCCGACGCATGGCCCACCGTATGTCCTTGATCACCGCTTCTGCCAGCTTCAGTGCCAGCCCAGGCGTCTGGTTCATCTTCGCTCCTGGGGGACACGATGAACTAGCCATCCTCCGTTCGCGAAGACCCTCCATCTGTCTCAAGAGTGCTGACGGCGGACACCGCCTATAAGCTCAGGCGTGAACCATCTTCGAGATGATACACAGATAGATATTTGTGAATGTTTATAAATCTGCTGTTGGTGGAGTCCACCCGCCGGCTGCGGGATGCATCGTTCGATCGCGCATCACACGAAGCCTTCGTCGACGAGACGCGCGCCGGCGGAGGTGATCTCATGGCGCTGTCCGGAGCCTTCGACGACCCTGCACCAGCTTTCGGCAACGAGGCGGGCATCAACGCCGTCCGCGGCCAGGCGGTAGGAGAAACCGCCGTACATACCCGGGACGGCGAACCATGTCGGTTCTGCATCGACACCGACCTCGAGAAGGTGCCCGATCTCGGGCAGGCGTAAGGCCTTGTCTCGAACGAGGTCTGCTGCACGCTCGAGGATCACCGCATGGAAGTGCGTTTGGATCTTGCGCAGCACACCGAAGGGCGCGCATGCCAGTTGCACGGGTTCCAGGATTGCCGCGACACGTTCGTGGCCGAGGCGATTGGCGAGATCGACCGGGCGCTCCCCTCGGGCATTCTCCAACATACGCCACGCCCCCATGCGGATCAGTGCCTCGCAGATCTCGCGTGGCGCATTCCCATGCGCTGCCTGATGGAGGGGCGCGTACAACGACGTCCCATCGGGCCGGGTGGTGTTTACAAGAGACGGATGCGCCTCGAGGAGGGAAAGGACTTTCGTCCACGCGTATCCTTTCGCGGCGTCGGCCATCTCGTGCCGTATGGCAACATGGCCTACGCCGAGAACGTGTCGCGCTGTGATGCCGTCCCAGACAACTGACACTAGCCGGATCCCTGAGTGGCATCGGAATGCCACCTCACGAGGGTGACGGATGCGCCTTATGGCGACCTGAAGTTTCAGGCTCCAGTCGCGATCACGCAATTGCGAGCGTGCAACACCCGGATTGTATCGTTCACCGAGTGCGTGGCCGACGTGGCCGACAAGGTGGCTTCTGTCTATCGTCCGCCGCTGCAGACCGAGCCATCGACAGGCTGGCGAAGACCGAGCGCGGCTGCACGGGAGATTTCATGAAGCCGTTCACGAGGACGATCATCGACCTGTTCGACGGCAAGCGACGCTACCTGATCCCGCTCTATCAGCGGCAGTATGCCTGGAAGGTAACGCCGCAGCTCGAACTTCTTTGGCAGGACATCGCCCGCGAGGCGGGCCGGCTAGAGACGGGCGGCGGGGCTATCGCACCGCACTTCATGGGCGCGATCGTGATCGCTCAGATGAAGACATTCGGCAAACAGGTCCAGGCTTTTGAGGTCATCGACGGGCAGCAGCGGCTAACGACGTTCCAGCTGCTGATGGTGGCTCTGCGCGACGTCGCCGCCAAGTACTCGCCCGAGTACGCAGCCGAGAGTGCGAAGCACCTGATCAACGACGGCGTGATGGAGGACGCTGCCATAGAGAGGTTCAAGCTCTGGCCATCTCTGGCGGATCGGCGGGCGTTCACCCGGGTCGTCGATCCGACTGCCGTCGTACCTGGTCTGGATGGGGTCGATGCGGACGGTGACGGTGTCGTCCGCCCGTCGACAGCCGCGCACGCCTACTTTGCCGATCGCATCGAAGCGCACATTTGCCCAGGCGGCGTCTACGATGCGTTCAAGCTCGAAAAGCTGTTCGAGGCGCTCAAGACCGGCCTTGCGGTCGTCTCGATCGAGTTGGAGGGTGGAGACGACCCGCAGACGATCTTCGAGACCCTCAACAGCCGCGGCGTCGATCTCACCGCCGGCGATCTGATGCGCAACTTCATCTTCCAGCGGGCCACCGGTCTCGGGATGGTGGCGGGCGACCTCGCAATCGATCAACTCTATCGAGGATACTGGCTGCCCCTCGACGCGTGGTTTTGGCGCGAGGGTGACACTCGCGGTCGCCTCACCCGCCCGCGGCTGGACTGGCTCCTGTCCGACCATCTCGCGATGATGAAAGCCGAGCTCGTCTCCGTCGAAACGCTCTTCGATGGATACCGGAGGTGGATTATCGACAAGACGCCGTTCGGGGCCGATGTCGAAGCGGAACTTCGGGCGATCGCAGCGAGCGCAACAGTTTTCCGCCGGCTGACGGGGTACGATGGCAACGACGTGCTTGGCCGCTTCGGCCGGTTCTCGAGGGCGTTCGACGTGTCCACGGCGACGCCGCTGGTGCTGTATCTCGGCACGACGATCGAGGATCAGTCCGAATTGGGTGCGGCGCTGGCATTCATTGAATCGTTCATAGTCCGTCGCGACATCTGCGGACTGACGACAGCGGGCTACAACAAGGTCTTCACCGATCTCATCGCCCGTCTGAGGGCAGTGGAGCGACCGGGCTTGCTGGCCGCCCTCCGCGACGGCTTGGCAACGGGGACGTTGGATACGGCCCGTTGGCCTGATGACGCTGAGTTCGGCGACGCTTGGCGCTCGCGCACGCAGTACAAACCCGCGCGGCAGGGGCGACTACGGCACCTGTTCGAGCGGCTGGAAGAGCGCAAGCGCGCGAATTCGTCCGAGATCGTCGAGATCAAGACCGATCTCACCCTCGAACACATCATGCCGCAGAAGTGGCGGACGCATTGGCCGATTCTGGGCTTCGGTCACGAGGATGAGGCAACACCAAGCGCCGAGTACCTGTCGCGGCAGGGTGCCCGAGAGGCCAAGGTGCACACCATGGGTAACCTTACGCTGCTCACCCATGGTTTGAACGCGGCTGTTTCGAATGGCGCGTTTTCGGTGAAGATGCCAGCACTCCGGGCGCAGTCGGCGCTCGTGTTGAACCGAGAATTGCACGATCATGCCGAGTGGAACGAGGATGCGATTACGATCCGTGGTGCATCTCTGTTCAAGATCGCTGCTCAGCTTTGGCAAGCCCCACCGGCACCAGCTTCTGGACCGGCGTGACCAAAATTTCCACCTCAGAATGTACCAGCCGTCCTAAATCGGCACTGCTTGAGCGGGTTCGTGGGTCAAGACCGGCCGAGTAAGACCTGCTGGCTCGACGCCGTAGCGTCGTGCCCAGCCAGCTAAATTCTGCGGCCGGTAGGTAGCATCAGAACGCCAGCGGTCGAACACGGACGCATCGATCGACTCGTTGACGATCTCGTCGTGCCCGCCTGGGAACGGCCGCGGTGGTTCACCGATTATGCGGTAGAATGGGTGGTTGAGCTTCGCCTTGGCATAAAGACCCCAGGCGAACTCACGGAAGCTGTCTGAGATGGTCGCGCGCAGCATATCAGCGCTCAGCTCGACGGTGCCGCTGAACGCGAGGCCGTGCCGTTGGGCGTTCTGCATCAGCCATTGAAGCGGCCTCTGGGCAAGGAGATCGCTGCGGCAGCCGCCGCCGACATTGGCATGCGCGCCGACGAACCAGCGCTGCTCGACGCTCTCGATCGGCCGCGGGGCCGCCATTGCATTGGCGGGCACGCCGTCGCGGATCTTCTTCGTCCACAGCGTCGGCGCGAATGCCTGGCGATGCTCGTCGACCGCGACAGCGTGATAGGCGTTCTCCAATGGCACGCGCAGTCCGGTGTGTAGGAACTTAAAACCGGACCGGCTGAGCCCGGGTATATCCCCGAAGGGTATGCCAAGCGCGCCGACGGTGTCCCAGACACTTACCATCTTGATCGGCACAGGCATCGCGTCGGCTAGCATCCACCGCTCTTCCAAGCCGAGCTTCGCCGCGACCGGCGCTGGCATCTCGGCGAGTTGGCGGATCGTGGGGACGGTATCGTCTTTCCGATAGCGCTCGAACAGCTGCGTGACGCCGAGCGCTGCTCCGGGGCGGAGAAGCCCACATTTGGCGATGAAGCCCGCAAGGCTGCGCGCGGTGTAGGCCCCACGGCTGAACCCAAAGACGAAGATCTCGTCCCCGGGTTCGTATGCCTCGACCAGCCATTCGTAAGCGTCGGTGATCGCCCGGTCGAGGCCATAGCCTAGCATACCGCCGCGGACCTTCTCGCCGAAATTCGTGTCGACGCCCTTGCTGTAGTAGACGACCTGCCGCGCGCCATCGGTGCTATGCGCCGCACAGAGTGCCTTCAGCCGCCACACGTTCGTGTTGTCGCCGACGGTGTTCCACGTTCCGTCGAGAAACAGGGCCACGCGCTTGCGCGTCTGCCCGCCCGTCTCGCTACCCGGGATCGACATGGGTCTATCTCTCCATTCCAAAGAAGCGTTTGATCCGGCCTAGCAGACCGGTAGGGGTGGGCGCGGGTACCTGCGGCGGGACGACCGGTGGTTCCTGCGCGGGCGTGTAGTAGAATCGCGCCTTGGTGGCCCGGTCACGGGCCTGCTCTGTCAAGACCTGCTCCGGGGATGGCAGGGGGCAGTGTGAGGCTGATCCGGTATTGCTCCACCTCCCTGCGTAGCCGGGCGTTCAGGAACACCACGCGGGCATGCCCACCCTTGGTAACTGCTGCGCTGAGCCGCAGCTGCTCGCGAATCTTGCCATCGCCGTCGAGGAGATCGCACCAGCGGAGCGATGCAACCTCCCCCACTCGCAGCCCGGCAAGGTAGCTGAGCATGAGAGCCATCCGGTTGCGAGGCCCGAACTTGCCCTGGCTTACCACCGCCGCCAGCCGCTTGAACTCTGCCTCCGTAGGCACGCGCGCTTGCTTCATCGAAACCTCACATTTTGCGCTGTTCGTAGCAAAGGATGATGTTTCCAGATTGATCTGAGGGCGAGCGTTGAACTAACTCCAGCGGGATCAGCAGCTTAGCGCAGAATGTAATAAATGCTGCATTTTATGATGTTTAGTATTGCGCCCTCGCCAGCGGTGGTTTGCTCGCCCTCTCGCTCCCGCGGCTGCACGCTCCTAGCCTCACACGCGAGGATGCCCATGCTGCCCCTGATCGACGCTGCAACGCGCGAGCTGCTCCTGACCAATGGACGAGATCGAGAGCGCGACCACTATCCGGTGCTCAAGCTGTTTAATCCCACGGGCCCGGCCACCTGGCTGATCTGCGCGATGGACCCCGATGGGGACACCCTGTACGGGCTGTGCGACCTCGGCTTCGGCGAGCCCGAGCTGGGTTACGTGAGCTTGGAGGAGCTCAAGGAGGTCAGTGCTGGCCTCGTGATCGGGCTGGAACGCGATCTCTCCTTCCAGCCCTCACACCCTATCTCAGCCTACACACGGGCGGCGCGAGCCGCTGGTCGGATCGTGGAGCTTGGCCGCACGACAACCAATATTTCGGTCAACCGATGCTGAACCAAGGGAGGTGCGGTCGGTAGACGGGACGTTCGCCTCGTTCGGCGGTGCGTGGACCATGGCACGCACTCAGAAGACTAAGCGGCTTCTGGACGGCTCCGTTTGCATAGCCGATCCGGATCCCGTCATTCCAATTCCCTAACATGGTGCTCAGAAGCGGACGTTGAGCTTGGCCGCTCTGGACGACTTAGATTGGCCGATTGCGGTCTGTCCGCTTTGGAGCAAGGCTGCCGGGAAAGCAGACGATCTCCTACCGATCCGATTGCGCCTTCGCAGGGAATTCCCATCACGCCCACAAGCGGACGTCCGATAGGCTGAGGTGTTCGATCCTGCGGTTCGCGGACCATCCTGCGAGGAATGCGCCGTCGCCGTGCGATCCGGGAAGCGCCCCGAAGACGGTGCGGTCGCGGCGCAATCGGACGATGACGGAGCAATGCTCGAAGCGGTCTCACGGGTCCGAGTTCCAGCGTGCTCCCGGCCGGGCAAGAGGCAACCGGAACGGGTCCGGCGACTTGATAGGCCGGGCGCGATGACGCTCACCAGGAGCGACGCCATCCATGCCCGGAACCGAGATCCGCCTTGCCCTCGACGCGATCCCGATGGGGGGCATGAAGGAGGGTTCCGCCGGCGACGAAAAGGTGCTGTTCGTACGCGACGCCTCAGGCGTGCGGGCGTTCCAGGCCAAGTGCCCGCATCTCGGGGCACCGCTCGCCAAAGGCGAGATCTGTGGCGGACGCCTCTACTGCCCCTGGCACAAGGCCGCTTTCGCGTTGGCCGACGGAAGCCTCGAGGAGCCGCCGGCCCTCGATTCCCTGACGCGCTACTCTGTCCGCATCGAGGGATCCGAAGCCGTCGCGACCCTCACGCCGGAGCCGGCACCAACGAAGTCGGTGGTCGCGACCGCGGGGCGTGTGCTCATCGTCGGCTCGGGTGCCGCAGCCGTCGCCTGCGTGAAGACCCTGCGCCGCGAAGGCTATGACGGGCTGATCACCATGGTCGGCCGCGAAGCGCACCCGCCCTACGACCGAACCAAGCTCTCCAAGCAGTTCCTTGCCAAGCCGACCCCGCCGGAAAAGGTGCTGATCGAGCCCGACTTCGACCAGATCAACAAGGTCGAGCGTATCACCGGGGAGGTCGTCAGGGTCGATCCCTCCCGACGCGACATCACCTTGAAAGACGGCCGGACCTTCGAGGCCGAAGCGATCCTCGTCGCCACCGGAAGCCGGGCAGTCCTGCCGGATTTTCCCGGCAGGACCCTTGACGGGGTCTTCACCTTGCGCAGCCTCGACGACGCGATTCGCATCAGCGAGGCGGCAAACGAGGGTGGGTCGGTCGTCGTGGTGGGCGCCGGCTTCATCGGATTGGAGGCCGCTGCGTTCCTCAACAAGCGCGGGCTGTCCGTCACCGTGCTGTCGCGCGAGGAGGTGCCCTTCGCCAAACGCTTTGGCGAGGCGGTGGGCACGGCGCTGAAGCAGTACCATGCCGACAACGGCGTCACGTTCGAGACCAATTCCGTCGCCAGGATCGCCGGCGTTGGCCGCGTCGAAGCTGTCGAGACGAATGACGGACGGCGCCTCCCGGCCGACATCGTTCTTGTCGGCGCAGGTGCCGATCCGGAAAGCAAGCTGATCGCGGACGTCGAGCCCGGCGAGGGCGGCGGTCTCAAGGTCGGCGGGGACCTCAAGCTCGCGGACGGCGTCTGGATCGCTGGCGATATCGCCGCCTTCCCGGAAAGGGCGAGCGGCGAGACCGCACGGATCGAGCATTGGCGTCTGGCTCAGCAGCACGGCACGCATGTGGCCCATGCCATCCTCGGTCGAAGCGGCGAGTTCACGGGTGCTGCGTTCTTCTGGAGCAACCAGGGCGACAAGCGGCTCGACTACGGTGGATACGCCAAAGGTTTCGACCGGATCATCTTTCAGGGGGACCCCGCCGCGCTCGACTTCATCGCCTTCTACGTCACGGGCGACAGGGTGACGGCCGCCTGCAGCATCGGTCGCAACGGTGTCTTTACCGCGTTCCTTCATCTGCTCGGCCTCGGGCGTCTGCCCTCGGCGGCCGAGATCGAGGCCGGGGCGGACCTGCCCACTCTTGCGCGAGAGGCTGTTTAGGGGCTGTCCGGCAACCGACCGAGAACCGCGGCCAGGCCAGGTCGCCAAGTCAGGATCAGGTCTCTAGGTTGGCGTGGCGCCGGCTCTCCGCCTTTCGAGCCGCGAAGACCGCGGCGACCCCAGAGCATCGGCGGTCGGATGCTTTCTGGCGTTTTCGACCGATCGAAATGGGCGAAAAGCCGACTTGCGTCGCATTCCGCGCGAACGTCCGGCTTCTCAGGTTCGCTTTCAAAAAGCAGACCGGCGGAAAACACCCAACCCAGCCATTCAAGGGCGCCCACCGACGGGACTGGAACTGGCCGAAAGCTGCCGGCCTGCTTCGGAGCAGGCGCACCGTAAAAGCAGACATGCTCGAACCGACCCGTTGCAGAAGCTCGGAAGGTCTGCTCCGAGGCAGCTTGATGGACGAGGACCTACGACTGGGTTGGGTGGATAGGCGCCTATCGGCTTTTCGTCGACTTCTCTCGTATGCGGCCCCCCTGTGACCAGGAAAAGGCAAGCCTGTTAGCCGCGCTTTCCCCTGCGCAAGATACGGCCCGTTGACAACATCGTTCACGCGTGAATGATTAAGGTCTGAACGGAGCAACGGTCTGTGTCGACGTCGACGAAGCAAACTGGCCTGCGGCTGGACGACCAGCTTTGCTTCGCCCTCTATGCTGCGACGAACTCGGTCGTGCGCGCCTACCGGCCGTTGCTGGGTGAGGTAGGGCTGACCTACCCGCAGTACCTCGTCATGTTGGCGCTCTGGCAGGACGGCGTGACGGCGGTGCACGACCTGGCCGCCCGGCTGCAACTCACGTCCAGCGCGATCACGCCCCTGGTCGACCGGCTGGAGGCCGCGGGCTTCGTCACCCGGACCCGCGCGGCGGACCGGCGCATCGTCCTCGTCGCCCTGACGGAGGCGGGCCGGTTGCTTGAGGACCAAGTTGCGACGGCGCAGCAGGCCGTGGTCTGTCGCACCGGCCTCGGCGACCGCGAACTCGCCGACCTACGCCAGGACTTGAAGGATCTCGCCGACCGCGTCGCCACAGCGGGCATGGCCCAGGGCGACGAGCCGGGCTGAGCATGCCCCGCACGCAGACGTGCGGACGAGGCTCTCCGCGGGGCCGAACTGAAACGCGAGGGTTCGACGGCGGCCTGGCCGGCGGCCCAGGCGAATAAATCGAGGGCCATGCGCAACTGCAGGCGCCTTCCATCCTGTCGGCTCGCGATGAGCCGGACGATGCCCGCACGCCATGCGGGTAGAACACGAGGAGGATACATGGACGCGCAAGCGACCGGGGATCCGGGGGGCGGCCAGCCCTGGGGACCCCATAACACGGTGACGGTGGTCGACCCGTCGCCGGTGAACTGGCTTTCCATCACCTGGAACACGATGGAGGAAGCCAACCGTGTCGACCACAACGGCATTGGCCAGCCGAGCCTCGCCGAGAGCTGGCGCTGGCTCGATGGCGAAACCCTCGAACTCAAGATGCGGGACGCGGTCTACCAGGACGGCGAGCCCTTCAACGCCGCGATGTTCAAGCTCGGCTTCGACAAGGTCCAGGAATGGACCAACCCGCACCCGCCGGGTGCCTTCCTGAACTTCGCCCGGGACGTGACTTGCGAGGCGGTCGACGACTGCACCGTGCGGATGCGCTTCCCCGGCGGCGACTCCGCGGCGCTAATGAAGCTGCGCGGTATGCACCTGCCCTCGACGCGGTTCTGGAACGAGTGGGGCTTCGTTGACCCAAAGACGGGGTCGGCAGAAGGCCATTGGTGAGTCATCGACGCGCCTGGTCCGTGGGGGACTGGCCCGTTTGTGCTCACCGAGGGCGTCTCGCTCATCGATAGCCGCTCCAACCGCGTGGTCATGGAGCCCAACCCGACGTACTGGAACCCGGCCCGCAGGCCGACGGTCCGGATCGTCTACGACAACGTCATCGGCAAGGACGAGGGCATCAAGTCGGTCGCGGTCGGTGACGGCCAGGTCGACGTCGTGTTCGACCTGACGCCGGACGAGGCGAAGTCCTTCCCGGACAGTGCGCACGGGAGAATCCAGACGAAGAAGGCGAAGGCGATCCTCACGGGTGTCTTCAACGAGAACCGTCCGGACTCGCCTTGGCGCAACCCGGAGGCCCGCCGGGCGATCAACCTCGCCATCGACCAAGCCTTCGTGCTGGAGCACGGGGCGTATGGCTACGGCACGGTGATCCCAGCCTTCATCCAGCCAGGCCGCTACGGCGCGGACCCGGACATGAAGCCGATGCCGCACGACCCCGAGGGTGCCAGACGCACGCTCGATGGTCTGAGGCTCGGGGGACAAGAACTGGTCTTCGTCGCCTCACCCGCCTGGAAGGGCGTGGTGGACGCCATCGGCCAGTGCCTGGGAAAAGTTGGCCTGGGCTGCCGCTTCGTCAGCGCCAAGGACGAAACGCCGGCGGAGTTCGACGTCAAGCTCGAATGGTACTTCGACTGGACGCCGCAATATCCGGTGGCGTGCGTGCACCGGGAGTTCTTCGGACGTGACGCGACCCTGCGCCAGGGTCCGGAGGATCCGAAGTTCGACGCCCTCTACGAGAAGCTCCTGCATACGCCGGAGACCGAAACGGAAGGGGTGGTTCGCGAGGTGGAGCGCTACCTGCAGGACGAGGCCAAAGCACTGTTCCTGTACGCGCCCTACACGCTGTTCGCGGTGTCGAACCGGGTGGAGTTCACCCCTTACGACACCTGCATGTCCGAACTGGCCGAAACCCGCATCAAGGGTTGAAGTCACTTCCGGCCGGCGCGGACTGTTCCGCGCCGGCCACACTGGGCTCCAGCACGAAGTCGCCAAGCCATGATCGTCGTGACGGCGGGTCATATCGACCACGGCAAGACGACGCTGGTGAAGGCGCTCACCGGCGTCGACGCCGACCGGCTGCCGGAAGAGAAGGCCCGCGGGATCACCTTGGATCTCGGGTTCGCCTATGCCCGTCGCGGCGACCGCACCCTCGGGTTCGTGGACGTGCCCGGCCATGAGCGTCTGGTGCGTACGATGGTGGCAGGGGCGACCGGCGTCGCGTTCGCCCTCCTTGCCGTGGCGGCTGACGATGGCGTGATGCCCCAGACCCGTGAGCACATCGCGATCCTCGACCTGCTCGGCCTCGGACATGGGGTCGTGGCGGTCACCAAGAGCGACACGGTGGACCCGGCACGACTCGTGGCGGTTCGCCCGGAAATCCGCGCGGCGCTGACTGGGACCGGCCTCGCCGATGCGCCCATCGTCGCCTGTTCGTCTTTGTCCGGAGCCGGCATCCCCGAGCTTGCGGCCTTGCTGGACGCCGCTGCGGCCACGCCCGCTGTGGTCCGACCGACGCAACGAGGCTTCCGTCTGGCGGTCGACCGCTCCTTTACGATCTCGGGGGTCGGCATCGTGGTCACCGGGGCCGTGCATGCCGGCACCGTGCGCGTTGGCGACCGCCTGCTGGCCTCCCCGGGCGGACAGGAGGTGCGGGTGCGGGGCATCCGCGCCGAGGACCTCGTGACCGATGAGGCCGGCACCGGGCAGCGCTGCGCCCTGAATATCGTCGGCCCGCGCCTGTCGAAGGGGGATATCCATCGCGGGGACTGGATCCTCGCACCAGCGCTGCATGGACCGACCCTACGTCTCGACGTGACGCTGCGCCTGCTGCCCAGCGAAAAGCGGGCCCTCCGCCATCGAACGCCCGTCCAGGTGCACCACGGCGCAGGCTTGGTCACCGGACGGATTCTCCTCCCGGAGGGCGTCGTCGTCGAGCCTGGCGGCTCGGCCAGAGCGCAGATCGCCCTCGATGCGGGACTTGGGGCGCTTCACGGCGACCGCTTCATCCTGCGCGACATCTCCGCCTCGCGCACCGTGGGCGGAGGCACCATCATCGACATCGACGGACCGCGACGCGGAGCCTGGTGGGAGGAGCGGCAGGCGATGGTCCGCGCCCTCGACCGAGCCGACGATGGGCACGCGCTCGACGGCCTGCTCGAAGCCAGCCCGGTCGAGGTGGATCTCGGTCACTTCGCGCGGTCACGCAACGTTTCCGCGGCGGCCATGGACGCCCTTGCAGACACCCTCGGCGTCATGGTGGTGGAGACGCCCCGCGGTCCGCTCGGTTTTTCAAGGACGCGCATGAACGGCATCCGCAGTGCCGTCCTCGCGTTGCTCGACGACACGCATCGGATCGAGCCCGACAATCCGGGTCTATCCCAGGAGGAAGTCGCGGCAGGCATTCCCACTCGACATCGCAGGGTCTTGCCCCCCATCCTCGATGCACTGGTTCGCGACGGTACGGTCGCGCGTCGCGGCAACCACCATTATCGCCCCGGGCACGTCGTCCGCCTGAGTCCCGAGGATGCGCTGCTTCACGATGAGATACGCACGATCCTGGAGGCGGCCGGACTCGATCAGCCGCGCCTGGCCGAACTCGCACAACGCGTGGGCAGTGACCCGGACACCTTGCGTGGCCTTCTCGATCGGCTCGGCCGCATCGGCTGGCTGCAGCGCATCTCGAAGCATTACTACATTCTGCCCAGCGTCCTGATCGAATTGGCGGATCACGCCCGGGCGGTGGCCGGCGCACACCCTGAAGCGCTTCTCACCGTAGGGCAGTTTCGCGAAGCAACCGGGATCGGCCGGAACATCACGATGCCGATCCTGGAATACTTCGATGCGCAGGGTCTGACGATGCGTGTCGCTGAGGGGCGCCGCGTTCGACAAGAAGCGTTCACACCAAACAAATCTTAGCTGTCATCCCTGCCCTCGCGGACGGATCGAGCGTCGTTTAGGCGATCCGCGGCATAAGCCAAGGTGATCTCGACGTATGCCGGGGCATGGCGTCCGACGGGCATCTTTCGCCTCCGGCCAAAGTCCAATCCTTTCGATGTCGCTGACTGCTCGTCCCTCAATGCGTGGTGGCAAGCGGGCTCAAGTGTGCGGCCCCAAGCGCAGTCAACGGGACATCCAAGGCGACGCGGAGGCCCGTCTCGGCGAAATCGAGGTCGATCTCCCCATCGAGTTCGCGCTCGACGCTGACTGCGATCAGCCGCGTGCCGAAGCCCCGACGCGTCGGCGGAACGGTGGGCGGGCCGCCGGTCTCCCGCCACTCCAGGAGGAGCCGACGGCTGTTGCCGGCATCGGCAATGACCGACCATGTGATCCGAACCTCGCCTCCAGGAACGGACAGCGCGCCGTGCTTGGCAGCGTTGGTGGCCAGCTCGTGCAGCGTCATCCCGAGGGACAGCACATGGCGCGGCGGCAGGTCCACGTCGGGACCATCCACCACGAAGGTCGCGTCGCCATACCTATAGGGACCCAGCTCGTTCTCTAGCACCGCCCGGAGGGGGGCGCCCGACCAGTCGTCCCGCGTCAGGAGGTCGTGGGTCTTGGAGAGTGCGAGGATGCGTGCCTCCAGCCTCTCCCCCGGGGCCTCGCCGCCACGCGTTGATTGCCGTGCCAGGGCCTGGACCGTGGCAAGAGTGTTCTTCACACGGTGATTCAACTCGTGCAGCATCGTCACCTGCCGCTCCTGCATTGCGCGACCGTTGCGGACTTCGTCGCGAAGGTCGGCCTCGTTGCGTTGAAGGCTCCCGGCCATCGCGTCGAGCTTGCTTCCGAGACGACCGAACTCGTCGGCGCCGTCCAACCCGGTCCGGGCCGCGAGGTCTCCGGCCTGCCATTTCGATGCCGTTCGGAGCAGGCGGTCGAAGGGTCGTCGAATGAAGACGCGTCCGGCCAGGAGCGCGGCGGCCAGGGCAAGCACGGCACCCAGGACGATCAGCACCACGCCCCTGCGGGTGGCGGCGTCCACGTCAGCGAAGGCGACCTTTCGGTCGCGACCGACGGTCACCCAGGCGGACGACGCCGCGCCGCCGGGCTTGGCGTTGGCGAGGATGCGTTCGCGACCGTCGATGCCGAAGTCGACGCGGACACCCTCGCCACGGCTCATCACGATGCGCTGCCGATCCGGCGGCACCGGTTTTCCGATCCAACCATTCCCGTCGGGATAGCGAACCAGGATGATGCCGTCCTGGTCCGCTACCGTCACGGAAGTGCTGGGCAGTCTCAGGTTGCGCCTGAGGTAACCGTCGAGCCACCCGAGATCGACGGCGACGGCGAGCACGCCGACCGTGCGCCCCTCCGCGTCTGGTAGCGCTTGGGCGAAGTGAAGCGAGTCCCTGCGGGAGGCGTTGCCGCGGGCGTAGGTCCCCATCACGAACGTGCCCTCGGCGACCGCACGGCGCTGGTAGACCCGGTCGGGCACGGCGTAGGAGCCGGGTGCGGAGCCGAGGCTGTTGCACATGACGGTCCCGTCCGGCCGCGTCAGCGCGAACACCGCGAATTGCGGATTGTCGCGCACGGCCCGGCGTAGGTACTCGGTGCAGCCCGAGGGCTCCATCGCACGGACCGCCGGGTCCTGAGCCAGGAAGTTGAGGGCTTGGCGGGCCGACTCCGCGACCTGCGAAAGGTCCTCGGCGACGGTCCGGGCCGTCGCCATCGTATCGGCGCGTACGGTCTCGTCGCGCGAGGTGCGCAGGGCGTGCTCGTTGTAGCCCTGGATCGCCAGCGCCGGTGCGAGGGCGAGCAGGACGAGAAGAAGGATGCGGGTCGTCAGGGACATGAGGCGCCGACCGCTTCCGGAAGGGTGAAGCGGAAAGTGGTGCCTTGGTCCGGTAAACTTTCGACGGTCAACTCGCCGCCCTGACGCTCCACGAGGTCGCGGCAGAGTAGGAGCCCCAATCCGCTGCCGCGCTCGCCCGCCGTGCCGTTCGTCGTGCTGCGCCGGTCAAGCCTGAACAGGTCGGCCACCTTGCCGGCGGGCATGCCGACGCCGGTATCGGAGACCGTGATCTCGATGCCGCTCCCGGTCCGCTGGCCGGCGACCGTGATGGTGCCCCCCGGCAGCGTGAACTTGACCGCGTTACTGACCAGGTTGCGCAGGACCGTGGCCAGCATGTCGCGCTGTGCGCGCACGGTGGTCCCCTGGCACGCGATGGTCAGCGTCAGGCCCTTATCGGCGGCCGCCTCGGCGGCGCCCTGCATGACCTCCGCCGCCACCGTGCCAAGGGCGACGTCGGTGATGGTGACCGCCATCGTGTCCATCTGCAGGCTCGCCCAGGAGAACAGGCTCTCCAGAAGCGCGTAGGCCTGGGTCGCGGCTTGATTGATGCCCTTGGCCCGGCGCTCGATGGAGGGGTGGTCCCGCTTCGCCACCGCCTTGCCCAGGACCTCCGACAGACCGAGCAAGGACTGGAACGGGTTGCGCAGATCGTGGGCGATGATCGAGAAGAGCAGCGTCTTCTGGCGGTTGAGGGTGTCCAGCTCCAGCGACTTCGCTTCGGCCTCGCGCCGGGCCTCGTCGAGCTTCGCCTGAAAGCCGCGGCGCGCCTCAGCGTAGCGGATCGCCCGAGCCAGGCTCGACGGCGTCGCCTCCGCCTTGGCGAGGTAGTCGAGGGCGCCGGCCCGCATCAGCCGGAACGCCAGGTCCTCGTCCGCCTCGCCGGTCAGCATCAGCACGGCGTGACCCTCGCCCGAAAGGGCGAGGAGGGAGGCGAGCAGGTCGAAGGTGTCGACGTCCGGCAGGCGATAGTCGAGCAGGATGCAGTCGAACGCACCCTCCCGCGCCAGGCGCAGGCCGGTCGTGCCGTCGGGCGCCTCGGTCAGGTCGTGCTTCAGCCCCGACTTCTTCAGGGCGCGGCGCACGGACGTCCGGTCGACGGCGTCGTCGTCGATCAGCAGGATGCGTGTGGGGGATTCCACGTGTCTGCCGAGCTCTATTGCGGGAACTCGACCACCTTCCAGAAGTGCTCCAGCATGGAGACCGCCTCCATGAAGGTGTTGGCCGGATCGCGCTTGACGATGTAGCCGGCCACGTTATGGCCGTAGGCCCGCATCCGATCCTCGTCGGCCTTCGAGGTGGTGATCATGAACACCACGGCGGTGCGCAGGTCCTCGTCGGCCCGGATCTCCTCCAGGAACTCGATGCCGTTCATGCGCGGCATGTTGAGGTCGAGGAGGATGAGGTGGGGCTTCGGCAGCTTTTCCTTGCCGTTCTGGCCCCGCAGGTACTCCAGCGCCTCGATGCCGTCGCGGGCGACGGTGATCGGGTTGCCGATCTTGCTCTTCTTGAAGGCGCGCTTCAGCCCTTGGACGTCGACCTCGTCGTCGTCGACCAGCAGCAGGTTAACCGTCGAACCCATCCGTCCCCCCCTTCGCGCCGTCCTTCGGCCACGTGAAATGCACCGAGAGGCCGCGTCCCTCCCGGCCTTCGGTCAGCCAGACCTTGCCACCCTGGCGCTCGACAAGTTTCCTGACGATGGCCAGCCCCATGCCGCTGCCCTCGACCTCGTCGCGGGGCCTTAGGGTCTGGAACATGCCGAACACGCGCTCGCGGAACTGCTCCGGGATGCCGGCACCGTCGTCCGTGACCACCAACTCTACCATATCGCCCATCGAGTGCGCATCGACGCGGACGCGACCGTCCCCCGGATGGTCGTGATGCTTGATCGCGTTGCCGATGAGGTTCTGGAGCGCCTGGGTCAGCGGCGCCTTCGCCGCGTTCACCGTCGGTAGTTCGTCGGCGGCGACGATCTCGAACCCGTCGGGCGGGCTCACTAATACGGCGAGCTCCTCGACGAGGGCCTTGGTGTCAACCGGCGTGAAGGCCACGTCGGCTCGTCCGGCCCGCGAGTAGGCAAGCAGGTCGTCCAGCAGGCTCTCCAGGCGCCGGACTCGGCTCTTCAGGAGATCCATATTGGTCTGGACGTCGCCGGTCAGGGCGCCTTCGAGATCCTCCTCGATCCAGCCGACGAGGTTCTCGATGCCGCGAAGGGGCGCCTTGAGGTCGTGCGAGGCGACGTAGGCGAACTGCTCCAGTTCCTCGTTCGTGCGGCGCAGGTCGCGGGCCTTGCTTGCCAGCCGTGTCTCCATCCGTTTGCGGTCGGTGATGTCGGTGTTCGTCCCGTACCAGCGGATGACACGTCCCTCGGCATCGCGAAACGGGTTGGCGAGCGAAAGGAACCAGCGGTATTCGCCGGTGGCGCTGCGAAGCGGGAAGGTGTCGTTCCAAGGCTCGCCGGCCTTGAAGGCGTGCGAGATCCGCTCGACGACCCGGTCGACGTGATCGGGGTGGTGGACGGCCTTCCAACCCCAGCCCTTCATGGAGTCGATGGTCGTACCCGTGTAGTCGTACCAGCGCTGATTGTACCAGAAGATGTCGCCGCTCGCGTCCGCGATCCACGCCATCTGAGGCAGGGTGTCGGCGAGGTTGCGAAAGTCGGACGCGTCAGGAGCGGTCGGCCCCGGCGCCACGGCGTCTGTCATGGCGTTTCCCTTGGATGGTGGCTCACCGGCGTCCGCTGACCGTCGAACCGATGGGGCATGTCTTCTCGCGTGACCGACGCCCTTGTCCACCCGCGTCGGTGATCCGCATCAAGGGATCCACCGGAGGATCCCATCGTACGACGACCGCGCAGGTCTCAGCCGGGATGGTACTTCAGGCGGCCAACCACCTCCATCTTGGCGGCGGCGGGTTCGGTAGAACGGTTGCCTCTCCGGCCAACCTGCTGACACGCAGACGACGGAGGCCTTAGCTGGGATCGGATCGCCCGAGGAGCCTCGAAGACGCCTGCGGTCTCAGGCTCGTCACTCGGCGGCCTCTGAGGAGGAGGCGGCACGCCCCAGGCGCCGCCGTCCGGCGAGCTCGACGGGCGGCAGGCCGACGATGTCGTAGGTTGCCGCGGCGATGCCGTTCCCCGCGGCGTCGAGCCCCACCAGCATCTCGCGGCTCATCGCGTCCTTGGCGCCGCGGGTGATCCAGACCCTCACACGGACGGCTCAGCCAGGGCCGAAGCCCGTGCGGGAGTAGGGCATATCATCAGGTTTCAGCTCGCCTGATTTCAATCCTGTGCCGCAATGCACCATCATAGGAGTTTGATTTCTTCAAACTATTTTTGCTGTTTTTGAAACCTATCGGAGCTCGGCTTCGTCAAGGCCGCAACAGGGGGTGCCAACGAGGCTCTTGGAGCATCTAATGCGCACTTTGATATTGATTTCGTTTCTACTCATCAGTTTTTCGTCACCAGTTTTCGCTCAACATACACAGCCCCGTAGGGATGCAGCCGGAACCAGTAACAATATAAACAGCGACGCCAAGGCAGAAGAAACTAGGCAACTCATAGCTAAAGCGAGGGAAAAACAGAAATCGATCGACAATAAAAACACAAATTTATGGGATCGCTGGATCTATGCTGTTTGCCTAGGGTGCACCTGGGCGCCGAAAAACGTTCGGATCGTGCATACCCATCCTTCGCGCGTCCTGATGGGGATCCCTGCAGCTGAGGATGATGCACGGGAGCGCAAGGGCGTCCGCTTCGGGACCTGACGCAGTCTGCGTCAGGTACGCTCCAGAGGGTCGACAAGGAGCGAACTGTGCGCCGCGATCACGTTGCCGCGGATCCGCCAGAGTAGATGTTCGTTCGGCTATCTCCCTCGGGGGCAGGCTCCCGAACGATTGGTCGGCATGCACTGATGCCGAACGAGGCAGCCGCCAGAACGAGAAACACCCCAGGAGCGGGTGCTCTCAGGGTGTGGCCGATGTAGCGGCCAGTTTGATCGGGCTGGAGATGTGAAGGTCAACCGGACGGCTGCTCTTCTGCGACGGGGGAGCGAAGAAGAGGACCAACACTCCTCGCCCCACCGCCGCGTCCCCCGGCACAGCTGCCGGGAAAAGCGCCACCGATCCTAGTAGGAACCGAACTTGAAGTTCAGGCCGGCGCGAGCGATACCACCCTCGGTCCGAAAGCGGGAGATGTAGCCGACGCCTGGGCCGCCGACGGAGCCAACGAGCAAGTTGTGGCTGCCAAGATCGTAGCGGATGTACTCGGCCTTGATCGTCACGGCGTTTGACCGGAAGAAGTTTAGGAACGAGTCGGTGGGCAGGGCGTACTCAATGCCGCCACCGTAGGCGTAGCCGGTATCCATCCGCGAGCGGCTACCGAAATAAGTCAGCGGCGCTGCGGTCTGGAAGCCAACGCGTTGCGTCACGTCGCCGTAGGCAAAGCCGCCAGTGCCGTACACCAAGACGCGGTCGAAGGCGTAGCCGACGCGCCCCCGCACGGTGCCTAGGAAGCTCAAGTCCGTCCGGTAGGTGTTGGTCAGGACGTTCGGGTTGAAGGCCGGGCGAAAGATCGACTGCACGCCAGTGCGCTGCAGATCCATGTACTGGGCGTCAGCTTCGACACCAACGACGATGCCCGACCCCGGGGTGAACTGATAGTTGTAGCCGACCTGGCCACCGGCGGAGAAACCATCTTGCGACAGGCGGACGGCCGGGCTGCGGAGCAGGTTGTTCACGTTGTTCTGTAGGGTGCCGATGCCCACGGTCCGGATCGTATCCGACTCGGTATAGGCGTAGCCAGCGTTGATACCGAAGTAGGCTCCGGTCCAAGTGAACACCGGCACAGGGGTAAAGATCGGCGGCGGGGCGGCGCGGCGCGGAAGGTCAGCGGCGGCAGCGGCGCCGGTCAGGGCGGTGAATGCGGCCAGCGAGGCGAGTAGCGTTCTCATAACTGCGATGTCCCGATCCCAGACTAAATCGTGTCGCAGGCTAGACGAGATTGCCACCAAATCATGTATCCGTCTGGTCACACCCTCCGTCGAACGTGATCCAACTTATTTTCTCCCGCCAACGAGATTGGGTGATACCGAGCCACAGGCGGCAATAACATTGCCATGTCCATTTCCGGGTAAGACAAACGGATCAGGATCTCTTTTAATCCCACATTCTGACAACAAAATTTCAGTTGTTTCAGTCTCACCATTCCGGTCGCTGCCGCGCATCCATACGATCTGCGAGCCGGTGGTGTTCTCAGGCGCCGCCAGGGCCGGCTCATCGTCGGCGCCATCCTCGAGGTCCGTGTCGCCGTCCATATGGTCGAGCACGGCGATGTAGCTGCTCCGCCGCGTCGAGTGCGACCTGTGCAGCCGCCTCCAAGGTGACGCAAATCTCCGATCCGGTCAGCGGCTTTGACGCCTCCGGAACAGCCGGTTTCGAACGCAGAGTGAAGGTGAGCACGTCGCCCATGATGTCAGATCTCGGGTCGCGGTGACGGGGAAGCCCGGCAAGCACCGGCCGGGGCGGCACGCACGGCTATGGAAGGGAGGGGAGCGCCGGTCGGTGCCCCGCCCGCTCGGCCTCAACGTGGGCGACGAGAGCCCGGGCAAAGGCCTCGGTCTCGTCGGGGTCGCCGTTCCGGACGACGGGACGCGACAGGATCGTCAGGCGGGTCTCGCGTTCGCTGGGCGTCTCGGGCTGGCGCCGCTAACCCTTTTTGCGGGTCACATCCGCCACGTCGGTTAGGGCCTCGCCGAGTAACCGAATCAGCTTGCCGGCGGCGTTGTAGTGTTCGCCGGGGTGGCTCTGCCTCGACCACTCGTTGGCGTGCGCTGCCCCCGTCCAGGCCATGGCATAGGCCATGTCGCCGCCCGTCCCCGCCAGGTTGTAAAGCGCCCTTCAGATCCTCCAGCGCGGCAGATGCGAAGGCGATCTGGTCGACGAGCTTGGCGCCGACAGGCAGGGCGGCTGCGGGCCGCTGCGCCAGCCGATCCACATCATCGCGGATGTCTTCCAGGAAGGCGGTTGGGACGCGAGCGCTCATCCGCTTGCCGTAAGGATCCGCTGCGATCCAGGCAGTTGCCGGCGACCTCATGGCCCGTGGCCGGCTTTCAAGGGGCCAGATCGCGACCCTTTGTCGAGAAGCCTATGGCGTCCGACATTGCACGTTCGAGGTTTGGGCGACCTGTTGGCCGCCTACGGCAGAGCAGCTACGGGCCGGCGACATCCTCGAGCGCCGCGCGAGGTCCGCGGCCTGACCCCTCAGTCCGTCCAGTCACGCGTGGACCGATTGCCATTCCGGACTGGCACTGCCGACTGCCTTTCCCGATCCGGGATCTCCTCAGGCGCGGCCATTCTATCTCAGATAACCGTCCCTGATCACTGTGCAGCTTGGGCCGTGTCGCGTACCTGGCCCCATCGCCGTGAGGAACGGCATCGAGCCCCGCCAGCCCTAAAACGATGGGCGGCGGGGCAGCGCTATGGATACGTTCGTGACTGCCATGCTCTCGCGCTCGAATGAAATCTTGCACGACCCACTCTTCCAGGCAGGGCGGCAGGTCGCCGAGGCTGAAGAGCGGCGCGAGCAGCAGATACGCGTCCTGTCGGCCCTTGCCCAAGGCTCGCCCGCACGGATCTACGCCGAGCACGTTCTGAGCGAGATCGAGCGAACCATCGCGCTCAGCCGTATGAACCAAGAGCTAATCGAGAGCCTCCTGGCGTGATCGGCTCTATCCCGACCGCTTGGCGCTCCAACTGCCGCTACACTCGATCAGACCACCGGAAGTGCGCCACGTACCGCTGCCACTGCCCCTCGTGCTGAGGCTCCCAGCAATCGGCACCTTGTTCGCCCCCTTGGTGATCGTCGCCTTCACCGCGCCTCCGGCAGATACGCCGCCAGCGATGTCGGTCTCGTCGCCGGGGATCGACGCGTCGCTACCCCTGATCTGCACCTGATAGCTCGTGCTAGCTGAGCAGGGTCCTTGGGCCGTCGCAGCGATGATCGTCCACGAGCCGTCGTACTGGTTTGGTATCCGCACCTTCCTCACGGCGGCA
Source organism: Methylobacterium sp. WL7 (assembly GCF_008040085.1). Classification (NCBI taxonomy): domain Bacteria; kingdom Pseudomonadati; phylum Pseudomonadota; class Alphaproteobacteria; order Hyphomicrobiales; family Methylobacteriaceae; genus Methylobacterium; species Methylobacterium sp. WL7. The sequence continues at coordinate 21,400 of NZ_VRVG01000065.1, forward strand.
TCAGCCGGACAGAGGAGGGTTGCTGACACGATAGCCACGAGGATCGCCACGGGAATACGGATCACAGATAGCTCCAACGTTTGCTCCGCCACAGGCCGCTATGATCGGCCGCATTCCCGGCATACGAAAGGAGCAGCCGAATAGTTTCAGCTTCAACCGAGATTGAAACTCTCAGTCGGTCAAGCTTGTGGATGGGCTCGTCGTGGTCTCGTCCTTAAGCCGTTGAGGCTGGCCGCTCTGTATCTGATCGTACAGTGAAAATTCGTCGCTTTATCGGCTCGATAGCTGAAACTCCCCTGCGATCAGGATCGTAGGGGCACTCTGACGTCGTGCCTTGGCGTCGTGCCGGGGCGTGCGGTTCCCCAGCCTTCCTGGCTCTGTGCCGACGCGCCCGCCGAACTCAGGAGAACATGATGAGGAAGACGACCTTCGCTCTCGCTGCTGCAACCCTGCTCGGCAGCTTCACCCTCAGTGTCGGCACCGTGTCGGCGGCTCCAGTTCCGGTAAGCGGTCTTCAGACCGGCCAGTCGGATGTCACGCAGGTCCGGATGATGCACGGCGACCGCATGATGATGAAGAAGCGCATGATGCATAAGCGGATGATGCACCGCCGCATGATGCGCAAGCGGATGATGCATCGCATGTGAGGCGATAACTGCCAGCATCGGAGGGCTCCGGTGGAGCCCTCTCACCCTCTGTCGTTCCGCCCGATGTCGAGGCTGACGCCTTGTCCCGGACCTACAGGCTCGCGGTGATACCCTGCCCTGTGTACCGGGGCTTCTACCGCTGGATCGTGTCGTCCTCTGACGGCCTCTTCTCCGAGCGATCGGCTTATCCCTACGCGACCAGGGGCTCTGCCCTGATCGTGGGTCGGATCCGGATGGAAGATCTGAAGGTCGATCGATCTTGATGGAAGTCCACGGATTTCTGGTTATGCCCCCCGACCTGAAGTTCATCTCCGAGAACGGGAGCCGTGCCGGGATCTGGTTCTGACAGCGGAAGGGATAAAATGGGCGCCGTCTTCGTTGGGGCCTCGACGAATTGCTCTGGTCAGGGACCAAGAATGCGCAGCCTCATCCTCGCCGTCAGCGTCCTCGCTATCGCCGGTCCCGCCTCAGCGCAGGTGCCCAACCGCGGCAACGCGGACTTACAGACCAACTGCGCGGGTGACTCCCTCGCATTCTGTGCCGGCATCGATCCGAACAGCCCGCAAATGGACGCCTGCTTCAAGAAGAATTTGAGCCGGATGTCTCCGAACTGCCGCCGAGCCATTGATGCCTACAAGGACGCCGGCGGCAAGTAGCTAATCTACCGTTCAGTCACAGCTCGAATACCGCGAAGGGTGCAAGCCTTAGCTTCGTAAGCGCAAAGGCTGGACCACCGAACCAAGCCTTTAGCGCATCAACGAACTCCTTTGATTCGACATCCAATATGCGAAGCATCACCCCGGCATTCGGCCTCATCGCCCTTGCGGCCCCTGCTCTCGGGGCACTCGACGCATCTACCTCAAAGCGTGGCAACAAGGATCTGAAGACGTACTGCTCGGGTGATACGGTCACTTTCTGCAGCGGCAATGATCCGGACAGTCCGGAGATGGACGCCTGCTTCAAGAAGAATGTGGACAAGATTTCGGAAAACTGACGGCGTGCGATCACGGATTACAAAGGCGGTGGCGGCAAATAGCATCGGCGTCGTCTTTGAGTTAGAGCAGCGGCAATCAAGACGCAGCCAAGTTGTACAGCACCTGACCATTCCCATTCTCGGATCGTCACCGGTGCTCGCAGTAACACCTGCGCTAACCAGAAACTGGCAATCTATAGGAACGTCGGTGGGATAGACGACCTCCCCCGCTCGCCCGTGATCAGATCGGGCGGCGGGGCCGAGCCGGTTCTCAGCCCAGATCAAGCAATCTCGCTTCTGGCCTGCTGGAACAGCCCTGAAACTCTGTCGCCCCGCTGACCGTAGGGGGTGAATGGCTCTCAAGGTGTCAGCATTCGGCCAAATCTTGCGATCCCACCGCGTCAAGGTAGTGCCTTGCACCGCTCAGCCGGGCTGCTTCCGATGGATCATTACCTCGGCTGACGGCCAACGGTCGGAACAATCGTCCTACTCCTACGCAACGGTCGCTGGCGCGCGAGCGGTCGGCAATATGCGGCTGCGTGAGCTGGTCGCAAAGACCTGACACACCCACAAATCTCAGAAAGCGCGTCATGAACGGCGGCATCTACGACCCCGCTTCGGATCCCGACCTACGCGCGGCCGAGTACGTGCTCGGCACCCTCGACCCGGAGGAGCGAGCGGCGATGGCGCGCACGCTCGCCACCGATACTGCCGCGGCGGCTTTGGTACAGGCCTGGGAGCGGTGGTTCTCGCCACTGTTCGGCGCCATCCCGCCGGTGATGCCGTCACCGCGGGTACGGGCGGCGCTGCTGAGGGCGCTCTCGGCCCGGCTCGGCGGATCGACCGCTCCGCTGGTCGGCGATCCCCTCACCCATCTGCGGCGGCAGGTCCAGCGCTGGCGCATCGCCACCGCGGGGGCCGGGCTGCTGGCGGCCGGGCTGGCGCTGTTCGTGGCGGTGGGCCTGCGACCGGAGCCGGAGGGCGGCCGCTACCTCGCGGTGGTCCAGGGCGGCGGCGCGCTCCCGGCGCTGATCGTGCGCGTCGACACCCGCACCGGCACCGCCCAGGTCCGGCCGGTCGGGGCCGAGGCACCCGCGGGAAGGAGCCTGGAGCTGTGGTATGTCGGCGCCGAGGGCCCGAAGCCGCTCGGCCTCGTCGAGGGCGGTGCGACCCGGGTGACCCTGCCGCAGGGCGCCGCGCCGGACGCGGTGCTGGCAGTGTCGGTGGAGCCTCCGGGCGGCTCGCCGAGCGGCCAGCCCACGGGACCGGTCGTCTTTACCGGCAAGCTGATCGCCGAGTAAGCGTAGGTCGAGGCGGCGCAGTCAGAACCGCGCCGCCAAGCATCATCACGGCATCAGCACGCCGTTGATGACGTGGATCACGCCGTTCGACTGCATCACGTTCGGGATCGTCACCGGAACGGTGTTGCCCTTCACGTCGGTGATGTAGATCTTCTTGCCCTGCGCCGAGACGCCGAGCGGCTCACCCTCGACAGTGGTGAGTTGGTTCTGCCCGCTGCCCTTCTTGGCCAACGCCATCAGATCCTTGGCGGTGTAGACGCCCGGGACCACGTGGTAGGTCAGGATCTTGGTCAGCGTCGGCTTGTTCTGCGGCTGCACCAGGTTCTCGACGGTGCCCGCCGGCAGCTTGGCGAAGGCGGCGTTGGTCGGCGCGAACACCGTGAACGGGCCGGGCCCGCTTAGCGTCTCGACGAGGCCGGCGGCCTTCACGGCGGCGACCAGGGTGGTGTGGTCCTTGGAGTTGACCGCGTTCTCGACGATCGTCTTACTGGCATACATCGGCGCGCCGCCGACCATCGGGTTCTTGGCGTAGGCCGCGCCGGTCACGCCCAGGCCGAGGGCGAGGGTCAGAGCGAACGTCTGGGCGACGCGGCGGCCAGTGTTGGCGTTAGACATCATGTTTCCTTCCATTGCCCCCTTCGGTGAGGGAGATGGCGCCTGATACGAGGCCCCTTGCGGAAAGGTTTCGGATCGTAGACCGTCCGGCCTCATCACTGATCAGTAAGCGTGATTGGAGCAGTTCTGCTGGGACCGGCTTGAACCGTATCGCAGCCACCGCCTCGATCACGGAAGGCGCCCGATCCCTCGGGCCACGGCGATGATGCTTGCTAACACGAGGACTACATTGGCGATCGCCAGTTTGATGCGCACCAACACCAAGCCCAGCCTCTTCATCGCAGGCCGACCCGTCAAGTGTTCTCGTCCTGATCGCCCTCGACCGACACGTCCATTCTCTCCAGCGGGACGATCGGGGTGCTCTCCGCCAAGACCCGGATCATCTCGGAGCGATCTTCGAGCATCGTGGCCGGCGGCTCTCCCACCATCGCCTTCCAGCCCGCAATAAATCGGGGTCCCGGCATTTGAGCGAGAGAGTCCTCGGGCTGGGGAGCCGGCTCGGTCGGTAAGATGCGTTCCCTGCTCATGGGCGCGGTACGCACGCTGCCCCAGGCATGTTTCGATGCGCTGTGGCCAGGGTAAAGACGGTGTTGCCTTGCTTGGCGCCCCGGGTTCTGTTCGAGCGGACGTCGAGCTACCGGAACCGGCTGGGACAAGAATGGGGCGTGTCTGTCTGGGAGTTCGCCAAGAAGGCCGGGGCCAAGTAAGCAAGTCGATCCGGTTCAGAAGTTGGCGCAATGCGCAGCTACCCGCTCCGCGAGGCGCCCGGCAGTAAGGGGAGCCTCAGGGTGATCGAGCTTCAGCGCAGCCCTGGGCATCTCGGGAAACTCGGCCTCGTCCAGGTTCTGTACCAAGCCAAGGCCACCGTGCGCCGTGATTGCAAGAATGCCCGCGGCCCCATCGCTGTTCGCACCGCTGAGCACGATCCCGACCACGCGCGCGCCATAGGTTTCGGCGGCCGATATGAACAACGGGTCGGCGGCCGGACGTGCGAAGTGGACCTTGATCCCCTGATCCAGCCAGATCGCGCCGAAGCCCAATCGCATATGGTGGTCGGGCGGCGCGACGTAGATCCGGCCGTGCTGGATCATCTCGCCGTGCTGCGCGAAGGCTGCCGGGAGACGGCTGCGCCAACCGAGGATGTCGGGGAGCATGCTCTGGTTCGCCCCGATGTGCTGGACGACGAACACGGAAGCGCGGCAGGTAGGCGGCAGCGCGGCGACAATCTGCAGAAGAGGTTCCAAGCCACCCGCTGAGGTGGCGATGACGATGATGGCACCCATTCGCCTGTGACAATCACCGTAACAGGTTCCGGTTCGTCCGCGCCCAGCGGAGTGTTCTGAGTAAACAGCCGGCAATCGGGTTGAGCCACAGCCTCGACCGCTAAGACTCTCGCAGCTCGCTCATCCCGGTCTCGGTCAGCAGCTCGCGCCCGGCCTGTGTCAGGAACTACAGCTTCCGCCTGGCCGGCCCTCGTACCGGCCTCTTCTCGACCAGACCAAGATCCTGCAGCACCGGCATGACGCTCGGATGCGCCCCGTGCTGCATGCCCTGCGGATACAGGGCGCAAGCGCGAAAGCCTTGAAGCTGAAGCCCGCGAAGAGGGGCACGGATCTCGGTGGGCATCGGGGAGAGCTACCGCAAGACAACGGTCATAGCCAAGTAGCATGATACATGTTGGAGAGGCTGCCTTCGGAACTGTGCATCTTTTCGCTCCCGTGAAGGAGAGCCGGTGTGGCGCACTACACGATCGATACCGATGCCGATGCCCAATACGTCGAGAGCGACTACAGCGAGGACCTGACATGCCACTCGGCGGCTCGGCGCATGGCGCTGTCCGCGCTGCCGGACTTGGTCCGGGACGGAGTGCCGGTCGGTGACCAAGGCACGTTCAGGGCGATCGTCCGCGACGAGAATGGCATGGAGATCTACGCCGCGACGCTCACGCTGGTCGGCGAGTGGAAGGTCACCCCTTCCCCTTCCAGAGCCGTGTTGCGCCAGCCGAACGGCCGTATCCTCGCGCTTTGACTGGCTACCCTTCGCGCCGCATTGTGGGCCGTCCTGACGAGGGACACCCATCGGTCCGATCCAGATTTACTCCCCCGTAATGTGGGTCGGGCCCGTGGGGCTTTATGTGCGTGTCAGGGTGCGAGCCTAAGGCCGTCAAATCCGAGACCAAGGATCGGATTTTGGAGGGTATCGGTGCGAGCTCCTGCGAGACGGTGACGAAGGCTAACTCGTCACTGCGTCTCGACCCACAGCAGCAGCAGCGCCGCCGTTGCCATCAGCGCCCCGAACAGCAGGACCGTCATGAAGTCGCGGCGCTGGATCGCCCCTTCACCCAGCGCATCGTCGAGCATGCCCCCTGCGGTTGAACCTGCGGTCATCCCTGAGACCAAGATGGCGGCGATCAGGATCCAGCCCGTCAGAGTGTAGAACATAGCCGGATCACCGTAGCCAAGACCATTACCTACGCGGACGCGATCAGCATCCAATCACGGGCCTTCGCCATGCGATCCTCGTCCGGGGTCAGCGGCATGTCGGTGATCACGCGGTTCACGATATGACGGACGACGTTCTCATCCAGGCCGAGCCCGTGTGCGAAGCCCCGTAGGGCCTGTATCAGGCGCTCGACGACAACCTGGTGATTTGGAGCTATCTCGTCCTTCACAGATCATCCCTTCACCAGGTGGGCCAGTAGGATCGCGGATTTGACCGCGGCTCGCTTGCTACCGGCCTTGGCAGTTGGCTCTTTGAGAACGGCTGATGCGTGGCGATCCGCTCGCACAGTCGCGGTGAGGTCAACGACGCAGCCTAGAGCCAGTTCGAACAGACCGATCTTGGGACTCGCGAGTACGGCGTCGCCCGCGGCGCTTACCTGCTCGGCAGTGACCTCTTTGGATTTCAGGAGGTCGGACACGGTCGGGGTGTTGGCCATCCAGCAGAGCTATCGCGGCTACCCTACCCCGTCCATGAGGCGCGTTGGCGTAGAGTCTCGATCAAAACAGATGCGCAACCCCACGCACCACAACGATAAGGAATGCGGACAGCAACAGTATGGCGGCCGTCGCCAACTTGGCGCGGGGCAACCGAGAATTTTCCTCAAGCATGAGCGGCTTAGCTAGGGCGCACCGGCAAGGCGGCCATATCATCGCGGCTCCGCGCCTTGTGCTGCTAAGTCCGTCTAATCTCAGCTTAGACGGTCCGCTGCTTCGAAGGCACACTACCGACTGGATCAAGTTATGTCAGGAACCGACTAGGAAGTGCGCCGTTGGACGGTCCCAGCGTGACCGTGATCGTGAAGCATATTGTAGCTGCCGAACACCTGCCGCCAGAGCGGTCCGCATATGAGCTTCCCGAGGTTAGTTATGTTCAAATGCCACGCGATTGCAGCAGCTCTGGTATTATCTGTGTCGGCTCCGGCGCTGGCCCAGGGCTTCACAGAGTTCCGCGTCCGCTCCCTGGAGTCGAACGCCTACGAAATTCAGGCGGCCGAGATCGCGCTGTCGAAGACCCGCAACCCGGCGCTGCGTGCCTACGCCGAAGATGCCATCCGCGATCACCGGGCTGCCAACGCCGCCCTGGTTGGCGGTGAGCGGAACTACGATCGGTTACAGGGAGCCGAGGTTGGCGGCCCGGTGGGTGGCGTACTCGCGGCACCGCTCGCGGTGGCCGGCGGTGCCGTTGGCGCAGCGACTGGAGCAGCAGCTGGTGTGGTCGGCGGCACCCTATCGGGCGGCCCGGTCGGCGGTTTGGAGGGAGCGGGCGCCGGAGCTGCCCGCGGCGTACAGGTCGGGAGCGGCGTCGGACAGGGCGAGGTGGTAGATACCGGTTCCACCGTCGCCGCACCGAGCCCCACTCAGCAGGCGATGCTGGCAGATCTATCTGCGACCCCGGCAGGCCCAGCTTTCGACAGCTTGTACGTCCAGCAGCAGTTACAGTCGCATCAGCAGGCGATCGCGATGACGCAGTCCTACTCGGCTTCGGGACCGAGCCCGGTGCTACGGACCTACGCGCAGCAAGCGCTGCCGGTCTATGAGAACCACTACCGTGCGGCCCAGCGGCTGCAACAGGGCATGTGAGACCGGATGTAGCGGGTTATTTTCAGACCTTGCTGGTTTTGGGAGGCGACGGGCACGGACCCGTCGCCTTTTCCATTCCCGACGTACACTGATCGGCTTGGCTCGCGACCGGACGGGCGACCATATCATCACAGCTCGGCCGGCCTCGCGCACAGCACGACCGTGCCCGCGGCCGATTTTCGTGGAATGGGGAGGGAGGTGGTCGCGAAGGAGAGACAGTGTGTCTTCAGCGCTCTCGCGCCGCGGTGTTTCATCCGGTTGAAGGACCGATTGGACCGACGTGTTGTGCCATAAGCTGCCCCGATGCGAATGGCTTGGCATAGCATTTGACGCGCTGAATTTCCGCGTTGGAGGAGCGGCCGATGCTCACGGAATGGGCGCAAAGCCGAACGGCCGGTTTTGCTCTCATTGGTGGCCGAGCATGGGGTAATCTGGCCGAAAGCGGAATGACCGCTTTGCTTAAGATTCGTCAAAGAGCGGACAGTTCCCTACAAGCTCGGTGTCCCGTTGGTGGCAATTAATCTCGGTCCCGAGATAGGTCCGCCGGTTTGCGAACGTCCTGCGCCGCGAGCCCCCAAGCCGAATATGCATTTGACTTACTGGAAAACAAAAACGCGACAGTTATTGATAGTGATTCGATAAAGAACTGATTGACGGTACTCCCGTTCAGAAACACGGCGCTAATCGTCCTGCAGGAGGAGATTTTGGCAGAAATATCTTAAAATATTCTCGACTCGGAATATTTCAGCTCGGCTAGATCAAGCGCGTCTATGTCGGCAATCGTGCTTCGGGCGTAACCGAAAGCCCCGGCCCTCTTTCAGGTACGCTCGATCGCTAAGTGGGAAAGGATGCGCATCTCGCTCACTTGCATTTTCGTAAGATTGTCGATCCGTGCATTCCGATTCACGTTGACATCACCGAAGAACGTCATGTCCCGTCATGGACGGCTTGGTGTGGCCACATTCAAAAGTTCCATTTTTGTCACACGCGCCTTAAATCTACGGCGGAATACAAGTATTATAGAATTTAACATGCGTCTGGTTCGCTTCGGGCATTGACCAACTGGTGCAACTC